>NZ_JAIVFV010000011.1 GCF_020829445.1 Nostoc sp. CHAB 5836 | reverse complement strand
TAGGACTTACGCAACTGGCATATTATTTGGAGTTTGTAGTGAACGCGAGTGCGTCTCGTTGGCGTGGTCACTGAGTTTACGGTGAGCATCTCGACTTTGCTCGTTGGCGTAGCCTAAGAAGAGATGGAACCGCAGTCGAAGTGCGTAGTCGTTGGCGCAGCCTAAGAAGAGAAGACTTTAGTCTTCTTTCATCAGGGCTGTTCGCGGAGCGTTCCCGTAGGGTAGCCCTTACTACAAACTAAAACTTACGCGGTGTGCAACTTTCTCTCAAACCTAACCCCCAGCCCCTTCCCTACAAGGGAAGGGGAGCAAGACTTAAAGCAATACTGCGTAGGTTTTGGAATTTCTTGGTTGAGGCAAGCTGTTCAATAGCCGGGGGAGAAATGGAGGCTGGCGTTGAGTTTTGCTTCCCCTGCCCTCCCGTGCTTATCCGAGCAGTATTGAGACTTAAAGCCCAATACCCTTGGGATAAGACTAAAACCCTTGTCCAGTGGACAGTGTAGAGACGTTGCATTGCAACGTCTCTACAGGCCTATGGTTCTCCAGAAAATCCTTAACCCAAGCGTATTGAGGGCTGAAGCCCTTACTACAAACTAAAACTTGCGTAAGTCCTATCATGGAAGCATTCACCCACCGCCTAGTTGCCGCACTTTTTGATAATGACGCAAAGGCTTTAAGTGATGGAAATGTCGCGCTTTGCAAGATATTGGTACATCTGCCAACGTGCATCTACCTCAGCTTGCGCTTGTTCTAATAACTCCTTGGCAACATCGGGTTTGCTCTTGGTGAGCATTTTGAAGCGATTTTCTTGATACATCGAATGTTCTACCGATTGCTTAGGCGATCGCATATCCAATTGCAAGGGATTTTTACCCTGTTTGAGCAACTCTGGATTATGCCGATAGAGCAACCACCGACCTGATTCTACCAGAGTTTTCTGATGATTCATCCCTGTGGTCATGTTAATGCCGTGGGCGATGCAATGGCTGTAAGCAATAATCAGTGATGGCCCGTCATAAGCTTCTGCTTCCAAAAATGTTTTTAGGGTATGTTCATCTCTAGCACCAAGGGCTACACTCGCTACGTAGACATTTCCGTAGGTCATGGCAATCATCCCTAAGTCTTTTTTTGGTGCTGGCTTGCCACTGGCGGCATATTTAGCAACTGCTGCTCGTGGTGTAGCTTTGGAAGATTGACCGCCTGTATTAGAATACACTTCTGTATCCATCACTAAGATGTTGACATTTCGACCACTAGCAATTACATGATCGATACCACCAAAGTCGATGTCATAAGCCCAACCGTCACCACCAACAATCCAGACGCTTTTTTTCACTAAGTAGTCTGCAAGGGATTTGAGATTTTGGATTTTGGATTTGAGATTCGGATCGAAAGTTACGATTTCATCTAACTTCTGCTGCAACAGTTGTATCCTTTCGCGCTGTTCCCAAATGTCAGCCTCAGATTTTTGTTCAGCCTTCAGGATGGACTGGGCAAGGTTTTCATCAATTTCACTCCCCAATTGTTGCAACAATTGGGCCGCAAACTCAGCTTGTTTATCTAAGGAGAGACGGAAGCCAAAACCGAATTCGGCGTTATCTTCAAATAAATTATTAGACCACGCCGGGCCGCGTCCTTGAGCGTTGGTTGTCCAAGGAGTGGTGGGGAGATTACCACCATAAATTGAGGAGCAACCTGTAGCATTGGCGATGACGGCGCGATCGCCAAACAATTGTGTTAATAATTTTAAATATGGTGTTTCACCACAACCTGCACAAGCACCAGAGAATTCAAATAAAGGTTCTTGCAGTTGTTGTTGGCGAATCTGGTTTAATTTTAGCGATCGCCTGTCAGGATTAGGTAAGCTCAAGAAGAAATCCCAGTTTTTTCGCTCTTGCTGTTGTAAGGGTAATTGCTGTGCCATATTAATTGCTTTTAGCAATGGCTCAGATTTATTTTTAGCAGGGCAAATATCTACACAAATGGCGCATCCTGTGCAGTCTTCTGGTGCTACCTGAATGGTAAATTTTTGATTGGCAAAGTCTTTATCTTTTGCAGCAGTTGACTTGAACGTTGCTGGTGCATTGACTAATTCATTAGATTCATAAGCCTTAGCGCGGATGGCACTGTGGGGACAAACCATGACGCACTTACCACATTGTACGCAGACATCCGGCTCCCATACAGGTATCTCTTGGGCAACGTTACGCTTTTCCCACTTAGCAGTACCGACGGGAAAGGTGCCATCAACTGGTAGTTTGCTAACAGGTAAGTCATCACCTTCCCAGATCATGATTTTGCCCAGAACTTCTCGCACAAATTCGGGAGCGGAGGTGAGTGGGGAGTTAGGAGTTAGGAGTGAGGAGTTAGGAGTTGGGAGTTGGGGGTTGGGGGTTGGGAGTGTTTGTGGTATATCTACTTTATGCAAGTTGTCTAGGGTGTTGTCTACAGCTTGCAGGTTCATGCGGACAACTTCTGCGCCTTTTTTACCGTAGGTTTTATCAATTGCTTGTTTGATTTTAGCGATAGCTTCTTCCTGTGGTAAGACACCGGCTAAGGCAAAGAAGCATACCTGCATAATAGTGTTAATACGTCCACCCATCCCACTTTCATGGGCAACCTGGCTAGCATTGATGATATATAATTTCAAATGCTTTTCGATAATTTGCTGCTGCACCTTGAGGGGCAAATTTTCCCAGACAGTATCTGCATCATAAGGACTGTTAAGCAGCAAAATTGCCCCAGGAATAGCAGCTTTCAAAATATCTATGCGTTCTAAAAATCCCCAATGATGGCAACCAATAAAGTTAGCTTGGTCAATTAGGTAGGTGGAGCGAATTGGTTCTTTCCCGAAGCGGAGGTGAGAGACGGTCATCGAACCAGATTTCTTGGAGTCATAGACAAAGTAGCCTTGAGCGTAATTGTCGGTTTCTTCGCCAATAATCTTGATAGAGTTTTTATTAGCCCCAACTGTACCATCAGCACCCAATCCATAGAACATTGCCCTGACAACATCATCTGGTTCTGTGGAGAAGTTGGGGTCAAAACTTAAAGAAGTGTGAGTAACGTCGTCATTAATTCCAATAGTAAAGTGATTTTTTGGTTTAGTTTCAGCAAGATGATCAAAAATGCCCTTCACCATCGCCGGAGTGAATTCTTTGGAAGAAAGACCGTAACGGCCACCGATGATTTTGGGGGATGAGGGAGATGAGGGGGATGAGGGGGATGAGGGGGATGAGGGGGATGAGGGGGATGAGGGAGATGAGGGGGATGAGGGAGATGAGGGGGATGAGGGAGATGTTGCTCCCACTACTCCCTCATCCCCCCCTACTCCCCACGCTTCATGAATTGCAGCAACAACATCTAAATACAAAGGCTCACCAGCGCTACCTGCTTCTTTGGTGCGGTCAAGAACAGCGATCGCTTTTACAGTCGTTGGCAATACTGCAACAAATCTTTGGACATCAAAGGGGCGGTAAAGTCGGACTTTCACTACACCAAGTTTTTCACCACGGGCGTTGAGATAATCTACTGTTTCATGGACGGTTTCACAGCCTGAACCCATAAGAACGATCACGCGATCGGCATCCTTGGCACCGTAATATTCATAAATTTTGTAATGCCTTCCTGTGCGTTCTCCAAATTGATCCATGATGCGCTGGACAATTTCGGGACAGGCGTTGTAATAAAGGTTAGCGCCTTCACGTCCTTGGAAGTAAACATCGGGGTTTTGGGCAGTACCCCGCAATACTGGACGATCTGGGGTGAGGGCGCGGCTGCGATGGGCGAGTATTAGATGATCGTGGATGAGCGATCGCAAATCGTCATCTGAGAGTAGTTTGACTTTCTGCACTTCATGGGAGGTGCGGAAGCCGTCAAAGAAGTGCATAAAGGAGACTCGCGTCTCTAAAGTAGCAGCATGAGCGATGAGAGCAAAATCTTGACTTTCCTGCACCGAAGCGGAACACAGCAGCGCGAAACCAGTAGCACGAGCTGCCATGACATCGCTATGATCACCAAAAATTGATAGAGCGTGGGTAGCCAACGAGCGGGCTGCAACGTGAACCACCGCGCTAGTCAACTCTCCAGCAATTTTGTAGAGGTTGGGTATCATTAACAACAATCCCTGAGATGCAGTGAAGGTGGTACTTAGGGAACCTGTTTGTAATGCCCCATGCACAGCACCGGCGGCTCCCCCTTCGCTCTGCATCTGCACGACGCTGGGAACGGTACCCCAGAGGTTAGGACGACCTTCTGCTGACCAAGCATCTGCCCATTCACCCATCGCTGAAGAGGGGGTGATAGGATAAATGGCAATCACTTCATTTAATTTGTAAGCAACGTGGGCAACAGCCTCATTTCCGTCGATAGTTGCAAAGGTTTTATTCATAATATAATTTTTGTCCCCGCCTTTAAACTGCATTATCAGAACACGTAAATAGAAGAATGAAAAAATAGCCAATAGACATCTCCAGAAATTAATTATGCGTTGCCTGAAACCCTTGTAGAGACGTAGCAGTGCTACGTCTCTACATTCATTTTCGGAGATGTCTAATTTAATGTGAAACGGGCGGTTAGAAACCGCGTCTACACAAACAAAACCCACCTCCGTGGGTTTGAAAACCTTGATTTGACCTTAGTCCGCACAGGTGGACGGAGAGCCTGTGTAGCCGCGATTTCCAATGGCCAAGTACTTTTGCACATTTGGGATGCTCCCGCATATTTGAGTATCTCATCCCAAATACCGCATCTATTAATATGTATTAATCATGTACTCAATCGCCAAAATATTGATTAGATATAGCTTTTAGTTAATTTATTCTTTTTTGTGGGGTATAGGTTCGGGAATCTAGCCTTGAACGGATCGCGCCAGCCCCAAAGCAATGCGGTTCGGTTAAGGCAAGAGACGGCGATTTACCCTTGTCTTTGTGATCTAGACTTGATGTTTCAGTCTTCCCTGATCTGAAAATTTACCATTTCATAAATATCACTGAATGAAATTTGGAAGTTTAGGGAAACCATTGTTAACAATGATTCTGGAGATTCATATTCAGTTAATACCCATTTACCATCTGAGTTTTTTGCAAATTGCTCAATGTAAAATTTATATTGGTCAATCAGGATATATTCTTTAAATTCTGGAATGGAACGATAACAACGAAACTTATCTGATTGGTCATAACTTCTGGTTGATTTTGATAAAACCTCAATAATTATTAGGGGATTTGTAATAGTGGTAGCGCTGCCAGTCTCATACACTGGTTCTCCCGCGATCGCCATAATATCTGGATATGTATATCTTCTGTAGGCTGGTATCCACAACCGCACATCACTAGTAAATAAATTATAATTTTGCCCTCTTAAAGCAAATTTTAAATGAGCAACTAAATTAACGATGATATGGTTATGATTAGTTGTACCACCTGCCATTGGCACTATTTCTCCATCTAAGTATTCGCTTTTGTATTCAGCTGGTTCTTCTAGTGCTAAATACTCTTCACGGGTGTAGTAGCGTTTTTCTGTCTGTGTTTGCATAAAAGCCTCCATAAATATTCCCTGATTTAACAGTAGACATCTGGTGAAATTAAATATGCGTTACCCAGAAACCTTGTAGAGACGTAGCAGTGCTACGTCAAAACAATTCTTTTTCACCAGATGTCTAGTGAACAGTGAATAGTTTTCAGTAAACAGTTACCTATTTATCCCGCAAGTTTTTGCCTACGCCGTAGAGTTGTCAGGCGTTGGTGGCGTTTCTTTATCCCCCACCATAGGCCAATACAGTTGGGTTAAACATTTCCTCCATCTCTCTTCTATCTTCTCTCTGTGTTCTCTGCGCCTCTGTGGTTCGTAAAAAAAAGAGTTTCAGCCCTTTTGTGAACCGTATTGCACCATAGGCCTGATAACTGATAACTGTTTTAAGCAATACTCCCGCGCTTTCTGGCTTCTTTGTAGGAAGTTCCCACATTTTTTAAACCAGCTTTAATCATTTGTTGTTCGAGAAGGGCAAAAAAACGCGCCCTATCACCACCTTTTACCACTGCTTGATTATGGGCTTCGGCGATCGCTACAGGATAGCCATATCCTTTTTGCACTTGTGCTAACATTAGTCCCAATGCTTGGTTTAGCATGGTTGCATTATCTGCTACCCATGCTGGAACTTCGATGCGGGCAATTTCAGTGCCAACGTGAACGTAGCAAAAGTAAATGGTTTGATCTCCATAGAGTTGGAGAATGGGGGAGTTACTGCGCCATAGCGTACTGCGTTGTCCTGGTTTGAGTCGGGTAGCCCAAACAGAAGTATCTCGCAACTGTTCAAAAATTTTACAAGGTACTTTTTCTAACTGATTTGGGCAATGACTTTTACAGTCTGGCACTGGATGGGGACAAGCCAATAACCGTAAAAAGTTCATTGTTTCGATGCTGCGAGAGGCGCTAAGATAGCCCATCAAGGGAACTTGAGCATCACGCATCTGCTGCCAAGCTTCGAGGATGGGGGGTAAAATGCGATCGCGTGCATCCATTGGTAATTGTTCTAAAAACCAGTAAATTAACGAACCATCTACCATCGCTAGAGTAGGTATTTTTTCGGATGAGGGAGATGAAGAAGAACAAGCAAGTTCTGCCAACACCGTCGTTTCGGAAGCAGTGCGGCGGAAACTCATCCATTCCTCGGTTCTAATTCCCCATTGCCGAGACATATATAAATCTTCTGGGCGATAAAATACTTCTGGTAAACTATCGAGTAGCGGATGGCGATTTTGTCCGTAGTGCAAGACGACTCTACCAATATTTAGAAGATAACAGTAAGCAATTTCATGATGGTTGGGAGCAATTTGCGAACCATCGGTAGCGATAACAGTATGAATTTTTGGGGGAACTGGGATATCGATGCAGGTTTCTAGCGGCTCAATTGGAGTAGCATTAGCGAAGAGAATGCGATCGCGCCATTTTTCCTGGCGATCGATTAAATCTTGTTGAGACTCGTAAGCATTTTGGAGATGTTGCTGCGCCAATTCTAAACGCTGGCGACTAGCAGTCGCTTCTAAGGTAAGATGCTGACTTAAACCCTGCATTTGTCGCGCTAGTTTTCTCAGGTCAAGCATAGGATTTTATACTTTATATTAAGTTAAAATGGTGAATATTAATGTTGGAATCTCACACAAAGAGGCGAATAAAACCTGTGCTTCTCTGTGTGGGTGTCAGATTATCCTCCTTGTTCAATACCACCTTGAGAAATCTTTGGCAAACTGAGATAGTGATAACAAATGAATTCCCGGATCTTTTTGGGCAACTTCCCGTTCGACTTGGGTATTATAGCCCCAGTCTGCAAGGAACAGTTTCACATCTTCAAAGTCTCCTTGCTGTTGGACTGATTTCAATGTCTTGAGTCTGTCTTCTACAAACCAGAGAGTAACTGGCTTTTGATCTGCTGCTTGAATTAATTCTCGCAGAATTTCAAATTTGGGACGCTTGACTTCTTTCCCAAAAATCGCTCCTGCTGGTAAATTCACTCCTTCTTGTTGCAACAACTGCTGTACAAAACGCCCTTCTTTCGTTGTCACAATATATAGATTAACTCCCCTGTCAAGAGTTAATTTGATTTTTTCTATTACACCCCGATAAAATCTATGCAGACTTAGCCACTCGTCTAAATCAGTGGTAATCCATTCATCTCGTTGGTTATCTAGTTTCGCACTAATTTCATTTGCTTGTAGGTGATCATTTAACAAAAGTTGTGGGGCGATGCTTACCCATTCATGAAGAATTTTCTCATCAGGAATTCCATCTACCAACGCTTTGATTAAAACGGGCATTTCCCAACCTGTTTCAATCACAGGTCGCAGACGATAGAATCTCAAAGCCAAATCATCTGGTACTGTGTCGTTGGCGCACGACCAAATTTCACAGTAGGTGCGCCATGCTACCTCAAAATATTCAATTAGTCCGTCGCAAATCACTCCATCAAAGTCTAGGGCTAAAATCGTGGGATTAGTTGTGGTCATTGTTTTGAGGATTAAAACTGCTGTTTCAGCTTACTCGACAAATTAAAATCATGCAGTAATATTTGCTAGCATTTGAGAATTTCTAGCTTGCTCAAAAAGTATGATGCAACTGTATGCTACGTACTACAGTTGTTTTTATCTTAGAAGTTGTTTGAAAAGTTATTGGCTGTGATTTTAGGCACTTTTAGATCCCCCCCTAACCCCCCGATAAATTGGGGGAAGAATCAAGAGCTACAGTATATACACAAGTCTCTTCACCTGCAATGCCATTGTTTCGACTGACAATGCTATTGTTTCGACCGACAATGCCATTGTTTTGACTGACAATGCCATTGTTTCGACTAACAATGCCATTGTTTCGACCGACAATGCCATTGTTTTGACTGACAATGGCATTGTTTCGACCGACAATGCCATTGTTTTGACTAACAATGCCATGTGTGTACACTATAGCCTTTTACGAGAGAAATAAAAGTGCATTGCATCCACAGAGGCGTAGCGGCTTTCCGCAGGGTACGAGAACCGCTATCTACTCAATACTGCGCAGGTTTTGGCAAAAAAATAAAAAATGTGTAGGTTGGGTTTCGTTCCTCAACCCAACCTAAGAGCCTATTTATATAGCGGTTCTCCCTTGAGTGCAGTACAGTTTTGACCTCTCTCCAAACCTCTCTCCTAAGAGGAGAGAGGCTTTGAATCTTACTCCCCAACGCTAGAAGGGAAGGGGCTGTTCTTGTTAGGTCTGTATTCCATGCAATTGAGAACCGCTATAAAGTAAATATTAAGTAGGGTGTGTTACGGCTGTGTAGGAATTTGAGGGTTTGAGAAAGTCTAATTTAGCCGCAGGGCACCATATCTCCAGGTGCCGTACTCTCAGCTTTAACGCACCCGACAATTTAAGGTTTATTTTATAAATGCTCTCTAAGAACTGGGTTTGTTGGGTAACGCATTGGCTCAACCCAACAATTTAAGGTTTATTTTATAAATGCTCTCTAAGAACTGGGTTTGTTGGGTAACGCATTGGCTCAACCCAACCTACAAATGTTAAAAACCTAAGTAGAGCGACGCAAATAAAGCTAACTGGCTAAAGCTGTCATTTGTCATTTGTCCTTCATCATTTATAAGGGTTTAAGCTGTATTTACGTTTCGTAATATAGCTTGATTTATTCTTGCTGACTTACTTACGCAATATTGACACCCTACTTAGATTTTTTCAGAAATCAAATATTAGGATTATGCTTTCACTTTAAGTCGTTTTGCAGTAAAAATGCCGTATTTAGGACTAAATAGTAATGCCAACAGAAACAATCCCGATACGACTAAAACGATCGCAGGGCCTGAAGGCAAGTTATAAAAATAACTGAGATACATACCGCTAATACTAGAGAATACGCCAATCACCGCACCCAAAATCATCACTTGGTTGAGACGTTTAACTAATAAATAGGCGGTGGCTCCTGGTGTAATTAAAAGTGAAAGTACTAAAATTACACCAACAGCTTTCATGCTGGCGACAATTGTTAAAGCTATTAGCACCATCAGTCCAAAATTCAGACGATTGACGGGCAAACCTGCGGCTTGAGCGCCTAAAGGATCAAAGGTGTAAAATAAAAGTTCTTTGTATAATAAAACAACAACGATTAAAACAATAGTGGCAATCATCGCAGTATCCCGCACCTCATCAAGAGTAACACCGAGAATATTGCCAAAAAGGAAATGATTTAAGTCGATTTTGTTATCTTTTTGAATAACAGTAATTAGAGTGATTCCAAGGGCAAAGAATGCCGAAAAAACTATGCCCATTGCCGCATCTTCTTTAATTGGCGATCGCACTCTAATCCAAGCGATCGCCATTGTACTCAAAACACCGGCAATAAATGCCCCAATATATATATTTGCTCCCACCATAAAAGCGATCGCCAGTCCGGGTAAAACTGAGTGACTGATAGCATCACCCAGCAATGCTAGTCGCTGCACCATCAAGTAGCTGCCAACAACTGCACACAACATCCCAACTAAAATGGCAATCACGAGCGATCGCTGCATAAAGCCATACTGCAACGGCTCAATTAATGCTTGTAACATATTTTGTCATTTGTCATTTGTCATTGGTCATTTGTCATTGGTCATTGGTCATTGGTCATTGGTCATTGGTCATTGGTCATTTGTCATTTGTTATTGGTCATTGGTCATTTGTCATTGGTCATACCTAATGAGATTTCATGCAGCGTCTGAAAAGTACACCACTTTCCCACCATAAGCAAGACGCAGATTCTCTTCTGTGAGTACTTGTTGCCGTGAACCTGTGGCGATTAATTCACGATTTAGTAATATTAAGTCATCGAAATGGGCGATTGATTCCCCTAAGTCGTGGTTGACTACTAGCACAATTTTGTTGTCGGCGGCGAGTTCGTGAAAGACTTCAAAAATCACTGACTGGGTTTTTTGATCAATACCTACTAGAGGTTCATCAAAGCAGAAAATCTCTGCTTGCTGTGTTAAAGCACGGGCTAAAAAGACTCGCTGTTGTTGTCCTCCTGATAATTGTCCAATGGGGCGATCGCAATATTCGCTCATCCCAACTCTTTCTATAGCGTTTTTTGCTACTTGGCGGCTAACTGTCGAGAAGCTGCGCAACCAACCTGTTTTCTTTACCCGTCCCATCATTACTACATCCCAAACTGTGGCGGGGTAAGTCCAGTCAATTTGGCTACGTTGTGGTACATAAGCAACTTTGTCTAGTTGTTGCATCAAGGGTTTTTCTTGGCATAACACCTTACCACTACTGATGGGAACTAAGCCTAACATTGCTTTCATCAAGGTACTTTTGCCAGCACCGTTGGGGCCAAATATACCTGTCAGTTTTCCCGGTTTGACAATGCAGTTAACGTCCCTTAAGGCTTCTTGTGTCCGATAATATACCCCTACATGGGCAATGCTAATTGCTGCTGTGGAACTCATATCAAATTTGATCGCTTTTGCAGGTAATTCCGGTATTTTTGTCTGGCATAGACGAAATTCGCCAGGAAAAGAGACGTTTTTCATAATTAGGTTTAAATATTTATTTCTTGAGCTTACTATAAAAATGAGAGAAATATGAAAAAATCTATAATTAGATGTAATATCCAAGATAAATGAAACTAATACTAGAGATAGAGGGCAGTAATCCTTACGACAAAGCAATAATCAGCAGGATGAAGAGAAAAATTTTTTTCCGGCTTTGTTTGACAATGCTTATGCCTTTGGCTTTATTCAGTTGTACCCAGAAAGACTCTAACCCTAACATTACCAAGGGAGATCAGCCGCGAGTGGTTGCAACTAGCACTATCATTGCTGATTTGGCACAAAATGTTGCAGGAGACGAAATTCAACTACGTGGAATCCTCAAACCGGGTACTGATCCCCATGTTTACGAACCAGTACCAGCAGACAGCAAGGTTTTGGAAGAAGCAGACTTGATTTTGTATAACGGCTATAACTTGGAACCGGGACTGATTAAATTAATGAATGCTTCTGGTGGTAAGGCGCGGAAAATACCAGTGGGGGAAACTGTGAAATCTTTGCAGTTAGATAAAGGTAAACAAGAAGTAGTACCCGATCCGCACGTTTGGGGTAGTGCAGAAAATGCGATCGCGATGACGAATGCGATTCGGGATGCTTTGATTGATTTATCACCTGAAGATAGAGACCAATTTACTCAAAAGGCATCGCAACTAAATAATGAATTAAAACAGTTGCATAGTTGGATTAATCAACAGATTCAAACTATCCCCGAAAATAAGCGCAAACTGGTGACAACCCATGATGCCTTCCAGTATTATGGACGTGCTTATGGCATTGCGATCGCAGGTACTTTAATTGGCATTAGTACCGAAGAACAACCAAGCGCTCAAACAGTCCAGAGATTGGTTGAGTCTATTAAAAAAATTGGCGTTCCCGCAATTTTTTCGGAAACTACAATTAACCCAGCTTTAATTAAAACTGTTGCTGAAGAAGCAGGGGTTGAGTTAGCACGAAATCAACTCTATTCTGATTCAATTGGTGCAAAGGGAAGTAATGGCGATTCCTATATCAAGATGATGGAAGCGAATACCCGCAGCATTGTACAAGCATTGGGAGGAAAATATACCCCATTTCAACTAAAGAAGTAAATTCATATAATTAATATCCAGGGCTATTTCATTCTCATCTAGCCCGCCCCAGAATGAATTCACCTCTCTTATAGCGAAAGTCGTCTCAAGACGACTAAGAAAAGTTATAGTCCGTTTTAACGGACTTTAGCTATGAGCCCGGAACTTCAGTTCCGGGTGGTTTATGTCTAGAATGAAATAGCCCTGATTAGTATCTAACCTCAGACGTATTTCACCAAAATAACTAAAGGTTTAGTTTTCCTGTTCCCTTTCATTCAAATCTATCCACAAAGTCTCTCCAGAGAAAGAACTCTTTGTATCTTCGATTTTCTACAGTGTTATTGGTAAAGCTACATTGTTGAATCCCTAAAAAAACCATGACTGATAAAAATCAAGAAAATAAAATTAATCAACCAGTAAGTGAAGAACCAAACGTTAAAGAAAGAAACTTAACAGCGAATCCAGGAGATAGAATTGCTGATGAGTCTCAATCTGTTGAAGAAAAGGCTAAACAGGTAGCTGTGGATGATGTACCAGACATTACAGGCGACAAAATCACAGTCCCAACTTACTTCGTTGTAGATGAACCTAATGGCGAAAAGAAAGCACTCCACCACGTTAAAGATGCTGAAGAGATTTCTGACGTAATTCGCCAAGCACGAGTTGACGAAAATGGAAATCGGGTTTGGTGGTAGTCTTTCATTAGACAGTCAAATTAAATATGCGTTATCCAGAACCCTTGTAGAGACGTAGCCCGCTACGTCTCTACATTCATTTTCACTCCCATGTCTAGGAAGGAACTGACAAAAAATAAATTATTCAAAATTATACATTTGTAGGGGCGCAAGGCCTTGCGCTCCTACAATAGATGAGGTATTTTTTAATTGTAAGTCCCTAAATATGCGACCAAACCAGGGTTGTGAGCAGCGCCTAAAACCGATATTTTGCATAATACATATTAAAGTTAGTTTATACATACAATGTCTAAGTTCTAATTTTTACAAATCAAATGAGATTACTACATAACTGGCGTTACTAAAGTTGCATTATGCTTTTCTCGAATTCAAAAACCAAGTCAAAAAAGCGCCAAAAAAATAAAATAGGCGCAGTTTTTTGGAATAATAGTAACATTGTGCTGCTCAGTGGATATCTAATCACTCTACCGATTTGTACATTGATAACTATATCTTTATTATTACCCTTATTCACTGCTAGCTTATTCGCTTCCATTGGAACCTCGCACCACTCTACATCGATTCCTTGGATAGATAATGCATCTGAATGTGAACATACTGGCAGAAACTGGCGCGATCGCAAGTGTTGGGATAATGAACACGATCCCATGTTCTGAATGAAGATTGCACAAAGAGAGTATGCAAACAATCAGCAATTCTAACCTTTCAAAGTCCCCCTTAAAAAGGGGGATTTAGGGGGATCTAGAACGTTTTGCTACCAAGAAGAGAACTTTTCAAACATCGTGTAAGTACAGATGCAGCATAAAATCGTGGCGAATTGAGAGTTGAAATTTAAACGCAAAGGGGCGCAAAGGGAAGCGCAAAGGAACGCAAAGAGAATTCGCTACGAATTTATGAAATATTGTACTAAGTAAATCGGCAACAATAAACCAAACTATATTACAAAACGTAAATACACCTTAAACCCTTATAAATGACAAATGACAAATGACAAATGACAGCCTTAACTAGTTAGCTTTATTTGCGTCGCTCTACTTAACACTCTGGGAATTAAATCAAAATGGATATGTAGCCTGTTGTTTGTCCAACCTTGAATCAACCTAACTTCGTGCGAAATCTACAAGAGACTCATTTAAATCGTGCCCGCGCCAGTCTCAGACAAGCGCTGTCTTGGTATGGATATCTTCGCAAATCAGGACAGTTATCATCTAACCCAGAATTGGTAGGTTTGGTGAAACCAGAATTGGAAGCTTTGAACGCCACACTCAATAAACTGGATTCTAACGTGATCAGAATTGCCGCCTTTGGTTTGGTGAGTCGGGGAAAGTCAGCAGTTTTAAACGCCTTGCTGGGAGAGAAGATTTTGCAAACCGGGCCCCTAAATGGTGTCACTCAATGGCCCCGTTCCGTGCGGTGGCAGCCCGGTGGTAAAGTACTAGTAGAGTTAATTGATACCCCCGGATTAGATGAAATTGAGGGTGAGTCACGGGCGGACATGGCAAGAGAAGTGGTACATCAGGCGGATTTGATTCTATTTGTCGTGTCTGGTGATATCACGCGCACTGAGTATCAAGCACTGCTGAAATTAAGGCAAGCACAAAAACCTCTAATTTTAGTATTTAACAAAATAGATTTATACCCAGATACCGACCAGGGAGCGATTTACCAAAACTTGCAACAACTCGGTGCGGGGAATCCCCAAGCAAAGCCTCTACTACCTGATGAAATTGTCATGGTGGCGGCGGAACCAGCACCAATGGAAGTCCGGGTTGAGTGGCCTGATGGGCGTGTCAGTTATGAATGGGAGACAGCACCACCGCAAGTAGATGAACTCAAAGAGACAATTCTGAATATTCTGAATCGGGAAGGGCGATCGCTTCTGGCTTTAAATGCATTGATCCAAGCACGGGATGCAGAAGCCGCGATCGCTCAAAAAACTATCGACTTACGCGAACAAGAAGCCGAAAATATCATTTGGCAATTTACCAAATACAAAGCTTTGGCAGTCATGCTCAATCCCATCGCTTTTTTAGATATCCTTGGGGGAACCGTTGCCGATTTAGCTTTAATTCGCGCCCTAGCTAGATTGTATGGTTTGCCGATGACTAGCTATGAAGCTGGGAAAATTTTAAAAACGATTTTATTTAGTTCTGGTGGTTTACTGCTGGGAGAATTAGGTAGTAGTTTGCTTTTGGGTTTGGGTAAAAGTACGGCAGCACTAACCAGTGGTGACAATCCCAGCAATATTACTGCCTTTGCTGGCAGTGCGATCGCTCAAGGTGCGATCGCAGGTTATGGCGCATACTCCGTTGGTAAAGCTGCCCAAGTATATCTTGAAAAAGGCTGCACCTGGGGACAGTTGGGCGCTAGCAGCGTCATTCAAGAAATTCTTTCTCAAGTTGACCAAAACACAATTCTGTATCGTCTGCGACAAGAATTAGGGATAAAATATTGAGAATAAATAAGAATTATTTTCTCTTTGTTGCCGTTTATAAGTGTTGTAAATATTCAATGATTTTATGCTCAGATATTCCCAAAAATGGTAAATTATTCCTAACTGTTTATCAACTTCTATCAAGTTCCTCTGACAATTGACTGACATTCCCAATTTGGGATCCAAGATTGAGAACATGACCATCTCTACTTGTTAGCACAACTAGGAGAATTCCTTTCTTCTCTTTCTTTGCGTTCTTCTCTAACGAGACGCTGCGCGAATGCGTTCTTCTCCCAGGGGGAGACGCTAACGCGAATGCGGTTCGTTAAAAAATTGACTTTGACAAAGAGTTTTAGCCTTAACTGAACTGTATTGGGTTATAGTCCGTTTAAACGGACTTTAGCTATGAGCCAGGAACTTCAGTTCCGGGTGGTTTATGTCTAGAATGAAATAGCCCTGGGTAATTCCCACTCAATGTTGCTCAAAACATGGCGGTATTTACCACTACCTCTTGTGGGAAGCCTATCTAAACTAGAAATGTGAGCTTTGTGAAGTCATTGAAAGCTCATAGTTAATATTTATTTCTGTAAACAAAGGTGAAAGTTATCATGACAACAAGCTTAAACTCATTAGAAACTGCTGGGGCAAATATTGAACAAGCCATTACTGAAGCCATTACTGAAGCACGGACAACTTGTGAGCCAGATGGCAATTCTGCTGATTGTGCCGTAGCCTGGGACATTGTGGAAGAATTACAAGCTGAGAAAGCTGATCAACAGCAAGCAAAATCAAAGAAAACCTCTTTGGAAAATTACTGCGATCGCCATCCCGACGCCGTAGAATGTCTAATCTACGACGTTTAACTCTTCCGTAAATCAGTTGTTGCTGATTGCGTTATTTGCTTAATTGCTTCTAAATCAGGTGGCAACGTTTCACTTTCGGTTCCCAACCATAAAAGATATTCGATATTCCCAGCAGGGCCAGTGATCGGCGACCAAGTTAAGCCTTTGTATTTCCATCCTAACTCGTGGGCTGTTTGTAAAACCTGGAAAATGGCATCAGCTTGGTCGTTCGGATCGCGCACAACGCCTTTTTTACCCACACGGGATCTACCGACTTCAAACTGTGGCTTGACTAACAACACAGTTTCTCGGTTAGCTTGAGTTAGTTGCCACAAAGCAGGTAGAATTTTCGTTAAAGAAATAAACGATACATCGACCACCGCCAAATCAGGAATCGGGTCATTTTCACCATATAATTCATCTGGTCGGAGTTGCCGTAAATTGGTGCGTTCCCGCAAAATCACCCGCGAATCATTTCGCAAGCGCCAGTCAACTTGTCCGTAACCAACATCAATACCGTAAACTTGTTTTGCACCAGCTTGCAAGAGACAATCAGTAAAACCACCAGTAGAAATTCCACCATCTAAACAAATGCGCTCTGGTACGGGAATGGCAAATACTGATAAAGCTTTGGAGAGTTTTTCACCGCCTCTAGAAACAAAAGGCGATCGCACTTTAATATTTATTTGAGCGGAAATATCAACTTCAGTACCAGCTTTATCAACTAACTGCTGATTAACAGTAACTTCCCCCGCCTGAATTAACCTCTGTGCTAAGGCGCGAGAAGAACATAAATTTAACTCTACTAGTAATGTGTCGAGTCGTTGTTTAGCCAATTAACTAGATTCTCCTGGTAAGATTAAAGCCAAAGCACGATTGATAATTTCTTCTCGGTTAACCAGCTTTTCTAATTCTTGGGCTTCATAACGACCTTCTTCTACTTCAAGCGTTGCTTCATCAATGGCATTTAAATAGGCTTCTGCTAAGGTTTCTAACAATTCTTCTGGCGCGAGATAATAGCCTCCAGCTTTACGCCGCTTATTTTCCCGATGAATTTCCCGAATCGAATTCCGAATTGAGACTTCCCAAGAGCGAGTCGTGCGATTTTCAGCTTGTTGTTTAATCAGATGCAACAGCAAAATTACTGCATAGCTACGAATCGTCTTGATTATGTCATTTCGGCTCATTTCTGTTAATTCTTCCACTATCAGCAATGCTTCTTGAACATCGCCTTTAACAAGCAAGTCTTTGAGAGTTAATAATTCTTCCATAATCAGCGCTTCAAACATCGTCAACTTCTATTGTGGCTGATAGCGGTTCGAGTTCATATAAGATAAGCTAATGCGTTGAATTTATGAGCGATCGCATTCCTTAGCGAGTCTCATTCAACTGTCCAGCTTACAATAAACGCTAGAGGAGTTTTTTTGCTAATCAGTGGTATAACACTACGGAAGATTTATTATGCCATTACCACAACCTCGTTACAGCAAAGAAGAATTTGCTCGTCGCGGTGATGAGATATATGACTCTCAAGTGCGCCCACAAGTCGAAGCAGATAATTATGGCAAAATTGTTGCAATCGATATTGAGACAGGTGGCTGGGAAATGGATACTGATGAAATCAATGCCTCGAAACGTCTTGAGACTCGCTACCCAGATGCACAAATCTGGTTTGTGCGTGTTGGCTCTCGTTATGTCCGTCGGTTCGGGGCTGGGCGCATCCACAAAACAAAATGATTATTGGAAGTGTGAATGCTGACTACGAGCCAATTATCGTTCTACGTATTTGTGGTGCTGACGCTAAAGTACATGAGCAAACCGCCATTGTTGATACAGGTTTTAACGGTTGGTTATCCTTACCGCCAGATTTCATTGCTGCATTAGAGCTACCCTGGAAAAGGCGAGGACGAGCAATTCTAGGAGATGGTAGTGAATGTGTGTTTGATGTGTATGAAGCTATTGTTGTCTGGGATGAGCAATTACTAACCATTCCGATTGATGAAGCTGAGTCAGATCCACTTGTCGGTATGTCACTGATGGAAGGTTACAGATTAACCGTAGAGGCAATGGAAGGCGGTGTTGTTAAACCTGAGAAATTATGAGCAAATAAGCGATTGGGAGCGATCGCAACTCAATGTATTATTACTCAGTACTGAGAACTTTCAAATCAGCTAAAGCTTGTTTAAACTTCTTAGCCTTTCTAAAGTCCATTCTTTCATCCCTATCCGCCATTTAGAGCGATCGCCATAAAAAACGATTATGCGGATCGAGTTTAGTTGCTTCTTCCCATATAACCTGAGTTCGACGTAAAAAAATGCCCGAAAACATTATAAATAAAGCTTTTCACTGAAAAACGTACTCGGACTTTGTTCTCAACAAATCTCCCATAATGAGAATAAACACTATATTCTCAATAAATTTTAGCTTAAAAATATTTGATTAATTATTGGACATACTGCTGTTCTAATAATTAAATAAAATTGAAACTAAATATTCTTGTCTAACTAGCTTTTTACACAAAAAATTATAGCTGGGTATCTTTGTGGTGCATAATTTATTTTTCTTTATAGTTGCTTGGGTGTCCAAATTATAATTTGAGATTTTCTCTCAACGTAGTTTACTTATATTACTAGTTTAATTGCGGAATATAGGATATAAATAAGTACTAAAACTTTTACTTATTTAACCCGCATTCTAGGACTCTCTTGCGGGGAAGAAAAATCTTGAGAAATGCAATCGCGTATTTTTCCATCTGGAAAGCGCGATCGCAGCCAAGCAGCAGGTAAGCTGCAAAGTTTTTGCCATTGAGATATGTAAGCACGTTGGCTAAAAACGTTATATTTATTATGTTCAATCTGGTCAAGAATACGACTGTAATGAATCAATGCCGCCCACACAGCGAAGCGAGCGTCACTGGCGAGAAAACTGATACCGTGCTCAGCTTTGCGATAAAATTCCCGTGCCCGTTCGATTTGGAAACGCATTAAATTTTGCCAGCGTTCGTCATTAACTCCATTAAGCAAATCTGATTCTGTATAATTAAATCGGTATAAATCTTCCAAAGGTAAATAAATTCGCCCACGTCGCGCATCTTCACCCACATCGCGCAAAATGTTCGTTAATTGATTGGCAATTCCTAATGCGACTGCTTCAGCCATTGGCACATAAACGGAATGGAAATGCTGCCCAGATGCAGTATTCTCCACTCCATCTACACCTATCACCATCGTTGACATTAAGCCAACAGTACCAGCAACGCGGTAACAATAAAGATATAACTCATCAAAAGAATTATACCGACTACAATACAAGTCCATCCGCTGTCCTGCAATCATATCGCGAAATGCCTGAATATCCATCGGGAAGTGTTCAAGAGTGTCAATCAAAGCAATATCAAATGTATCCTGACAATGCCCAGCAAAAATTAATTCAAGATTCTGTTCCCAAGCATCAAGAGTATCTGGCGTAGTCATCGTCGCTTCTGAACCATCAACCAATTCATCAGTACGGCGACACCACGCGTAAATTGCCCAAATTGCTCGACGTTTATCTGGAGGCATCAACATTGTCCCAAGATAGAATGTCTTTGCAAATTTTGCTGTCAACTGACGACATAAATTATAGGATTCTTCCACAGAGACAGAAGTTTTCATAACATTGGAGAAAATTAAGTAATCGCGACATTCAATCTTGATTAAAAATTAAGGGTTAACTTGTATTTTCGCACCTTAAATTCACAATATTAAATTATTTTGTTGCTTAACATTTTATAGACTGCTCAGTGACTAATTGGTTTCACAAAAAGGTACAAATTTTATAAATAAATCTACTATTTATTTCCAATTAATCAGATGATGTGACTTCTACTTAGTAGGTAAACATTAGAATAGCTTGGAATTAAGAGTAATTTTAGCTTTTCATGACTTTGGATTCCAAGCACCATGAAATCCAATTGGTAATATTTCTGGTAACGCAATACGACAAATCACTCCTGCGTTAAAATTATTAGCATCCAATATCCAAAATTCACTCTGTTCAATGTTGCTATTAAAAATAACTGTTAATATCCAAGCATCAGTTGGATTATTTAAATCTTGTGCATAAATTGGAGGGGTACCATAAACATTTTTTCCTAACGAGATTAGGCTATGTGTGTTTGTTTTATAATCAAAACGAGCTAACTCACCACCAATTATTTCTTTCTCAATATTTGCTTCTGATGATAGAACTGATAAATAAGTATAATCCCAATGTTGTCCTACTTGATTTGGATTTACAGTAGGAAAATCACAACAACGGTCGAAAAGACAATGTATTTCTATAACTTTACTTGTTTGAGGGTTGAGGCGCATGTTGTACAGTTCCCCTTTCGCGGGAGTGTGAGTATAGCCGGTCGCTGCTTCTCTTAAATATTGATTGACTTTGAAGTCTGAATAGCGTACAAAATCAAATACTACTGAACCGTCATAATCTAAATAGCCATTTCCAAAATGCCACTGAAACCAAGGTTCAGTAACGTCACGGCTAATTAAATTAAGATTATCGCGGTCTATAACCAAAATTTGTGTTCCTAATTCTGGCTTCCATAACAAATTTTCACTAAAACTTTTTAACTTCATTAACCACGGCAAAATATCCAAACGCACTGGAGAAATTAAAAATATTAGATATTTGCCAGCTAATACAAAATCATGAACGATGGGTGCGCCGCCTAATTTGATCGCTGATTTTTGTACTATCCTTCCAGTTGAATCGCTACAATAAATATTTAAGAAAGTATTTTTGCCATAACTCAAACCAAAATTATAAATTCTCTTACTTAAAGGGTCTTGCTTTGGATGAGCTGAATATGTAAGTTTAGGAGTTAATCCGTATAAATTATCAATACCAATTGTGTCAAGATTTTCTAAATTTAGTGCGTAAGGATGCCCTCCTTCCCAAAGAGCTAATAGCTTATCAGGTAGTAATAGAACTGAAGTATTTGCAACGTTTTTAACTGGTTTAAAAAAGCGATTCCAAATAGAACTTGAAGGCATTGTACCATAGCCAAGAAAAGATAGTTTCCCCGACCGCTCTTCTTCAAGATACTCAGCAGTTCTTACATAGCGATAAATACCATTAGCAGTTTCATTGCTTAAATCAATCTTTAGAATTGCACCATCTCCGTCAAACAAATGTCCGACTCGTTTTTCTCCTCTTTCTAGTCGTCCTGAACCATTACAGTAAAAACAACCTTGTAATCCAGAAGGGATATTTCCAGAAATAATTGATAAGGGAACTGGACCAAATTCAACACCTGGTCTTTCAATGGCTTTACTCCATGTTTTCTCAGACAATTTTGCATTCGTAGTCATAAATTTGATAAATTAAAAAAAACAAAAAACTATAGATTTAAAATTCCATTGGGATTAACTGATAAAATTGTTCTTCTTTGTAAACTTTCTCCATGAATAATACTATTTGCTGCTAATAAGCCACTACTCACTGCTCGTTCCATAAGGGCACAAGGAAAGGGCATACGTACCCAATCACCAGCAAAAAGTAAGTTTGTAACTGATGTTACATTTTCCGGTCTAAAATTGTGGCTATTAGGTGGATAGCCAGAGAAGTTTTTTTGGTTTACTAACTCTCGATGTAATATATTCGCTTCACTTAATTCGGGAACAATTTGATATAATTCTTGTTCAAAAGTATTTAATAAAATATTTTGAGTGGGAAACTCTTTCTCCTTGTAACAGTAAGCGTGTAATTCAACAACACTACCACCTGTTCGTTTTGACCAATCAATAAATTGCGTTTGGATGCGATGGTAAAGAGTAATACTATCAGTTAGTTTGTAACCAGAAACAGAAGCAAAATCACTGTGCTTCCACTCAAAATCACGGTCAAACCAAAAACGAGCTACTGCAAATGGGTCAGAAACAGCTAACTTATTCACTTGATTTTTTAGCTGCTCATCTACTTCACCAGTCATTAATTCAAAAAGATTATTAATTCCTGGAATGTCAGCAGCTAGAACGTAATAGTCCGCTTCAATTGTATGTTTTTCTGCTGATGAATCTGATAAAACTGCTGCCAACTGAATATCATCTCCATTTCGTTGCATGATGTGGAAGCGAGGCAAATCACTTTTTGCTGGACCACTTATCACTTTTCCCTGCTCGTTATAAGTCGCACCATGACAAGGGCATCGGAAAGTACCATTCTCTTGCTTTTCAACAGTACAACCTTGGTGAGTACAACGCAGAGATATTGCATACTCACCTTCATTTGATGCTGCAAACATTGAATCACCAGCACCATAGTATTTTAAATGTCCGATTTGGATTGTTGAATTATACTTGACCCAAAATGGCACTTTAGTTGGAATTGAAGAGCGTTGATAACTTAAAGACGCGATACTTCCTCTTTGGCAATGAATATTGCTTACAGTTGCTTCTGTAACTATTTTGCCACCATTACCTTCAATAGCTTCCGCCATCGGTTGGACTATGCTTGTCCCCATATCGTACTTGGTTCCATCAAATGCTAAACCCTCTGGATTTCCAAAAAAGTAGAAATGGAAAAACTGCAATAATTCTGCCGTGCTTAATTTGTCTGGAGCATTTAAACTCGATTTTGCAAACGGAAGAAAATAAAGGTCGTACAGTCCTTTCGGAAAATCTTCTTTTGTCCATTCTGCAACTGCTATGTTGTCAAACTCCTGATAAGTTTTATTAAGCTGAAAGCTAGTGATAGCACGAAAAACTTGCAAGTGCTTATATTTTGCTAAATTTATCCCCCATCGCAACCTGTTTGGAGATGATATTGCTAAATCAACAATATTCCAAGGGAAGACAGATGTATTAGGACGAAATACTTCAGGATTATAGTCATCGTTGCAAAACAATAAAGAATAGCGTTCTAAAGAACGGAAATTATTGCTAATATTGATTTCTTCAAATAATTTTTTCAGATTGTAATATTGGGGGAAGAAACCATGAAACCCATGTTCCATCATAAACTCTTCATTCCCCACTTTTACTTTCCAACTCGCAATTTTTCCACCGAGATTTGGAGAACGTTCCAATAATGTTACTATAAAACCTCGTTTGCTCAACTCATAAGCGCAAGCCAGTCCAGCTAAACCACCCCCAACAACAACAACTTTCTTTTGCTTACTTAAGTTGCTTGGTAAATCTAAAATATCTTGCTGATATACAATGGGCTTAGGTTTAGAAAATCTTGAGTAACCTAGTCCAGTAACAATCATTCCAGTACCAAATAGTTTCAAAGCACTACGTCTAGATATGCCTGGAGATGAAAAATCAGATAGCTTATTCATTAGATACTTGCAAAAAATTAAGTAAGGATAATCAAGGTGTGAAATAATAATTTCACATTTTGAATAAGTAAGTTGGCGCGAAAAAACCTAAATATGTTACGAAACGTAAATAGGCTTAAAACCCTTACAAATGACGAATGACAAATGACAAATGACAGCCTTAGCCAGTTAACTTTAATTGCGCCGACCTACTTATGTATATTCATTTGAATATATGGATTTTTGATTAAAACCCATATATCATTCAACTATTTAGGCGAATGTGGCAAAAGTCTAAAACAAATCAAGTAGCTTAATAATAAACTATCTAACGCTACTGAATATCTAAGTAGAAACTAAAGTTTTTACGTAAGAATAATTAAAAAATTAAAGTATTTAGCTACTTAATAATTTTTCAACTAAACTTTAAGATTTTCTTTATTTTTACTAAAGATAAAATTAATACGTAAATATCATACTTGACAATAGTACCTAAGAGTGTTGTTTTTTGTTGTAAAAAATGGTATGTAGGCAAACATTTAATTTTAGAATCGCCTTGGAAACTTTTTTACTCAATTGCCGACTTTTCAAACATCCTCTTAGATTTTGGTCGAATATGTTCTATTTCTAGAGGTATCATAGCCGAATGGCACGCTTGTAAAGCTATAAGCTATATTCCATAAGCATTACAGGTATTAATACCTTAAGAGCAGTGGACGCTTCGCTGCGTAGGCGTAGCCCGCTGTAGGCATCGCTATTTTTGTAGGTGCTGTCAAATCGAGGCGGTAAGTGGGCAGCGTCGTCGAAAAATTTTTTGTAGTTAGAAAAAGCGAAGCTCGTTCATGAAATACTTTCTTTGATACGAGCAAGGGAACAACATAACTACTACTGTGACACGAATGGCACTAAGAAAAGCTCTAAGCTATGCTCTAATATCAACTGACGAATAATTTCACGATACCGAGCTAGCTTATCCATTTGATAATCCTCTCTAGTTGCTCGTCAAAGACAATTAGGTTTATTCCTATGCTATTGAGAATTAGCTGACTAATCCTCTTGATCTTCGGAGTTAGACGAGGAAGTGTCGCTATTTGTATCCTGCTGTTGAAAGTTAGGAAGAGTAGCAGCAGGGTCAGTGTAAACTCCTTCTTGATAAGCCTCCAATGCGCTTGTAAGTATTGCTGCGGCTAGATTACTGGTAGTACGTTTTTGGGTTTTTGCCCATTCCTCCAGTCCTTTGAGTGTTTCTTCTGTCAAGTTTACTGTTAATCTCCACCTCGACGGCATTTCAAATATTTCCATACTCACACACCCTATATAGTGCCTCACTGTGTTGCTAAAATTTTAGCAAATAAGTGCTGCACTTGGATGCACTTATGTTATTATCCCTATAAAAGCGATGCAGATTTCAACTAGGGAATCTACAACAAAAAAAGCGATCGCTCTCAGAACCAATCAGAAAAGCGAACGCTTCGTAAACCCCCATATAGGGAGATAAATACAATGATGACACAATTACAAAAGTTAACAGATGTTCAAACTGACTATCAAGCATCTCCAGAAAGAGAATCCATCAAACATACACTGATTGGTTCGCCCAAGGCCGTTACCAGCACAATTCGCGTTTTGCACCAACTGAGATACGCCCCAATTGGTGATTGGAGTCCGTTGTTACCAACTGGGAATACAGGTGAGGTAATGAGCATTTTGATACGTTCAATTTCGGTGCAATAGCTATCAATAGCTGGTAAATTTGATAAAAAAGCGATCGCCCCATAAAATCAAAGTGCGATCGCTATTTACGTTTATGTCGGGGCAGACACCTGGCCCACCTAAAATCTAAATATCCTGTTCGCTCAACTCACGTGTGATGTGATCAAATGGCTCATCCACAAAAGCAGTATTAACTACACCTGCTGCTGCTACTTGCTCCTTAATCATATCCTTGAGAATTTGGATACCGCGAACCGTAGGACCAATAGGCACTCCTAGAGAATTGTAAGTTTCCCGCAGCCCTTGTAGCACACGCTCATCCAACACATTTGTGTTCCCAGCAACTAGCGCATAGGTGGCGTAGCGCAGGTAGTAGTCCATATCCCGCAAACAAGCTGCATAACGACGAGTCGTATAAGAATTTCCACCAGGACGAATCAATTCTGGCAGTTCTTCATATAACTTCAAAGCAGCTTGCTTAACAAGTCCAGCCGCATTAGAATTTATCGCCGCCGCCGCTTGTACTCTTGCTGTACCACTGTCAAAGTAAGATTTCAGGCTATCAATCGCATTCCGGTCAAAATACCGACCAGCTAAGTCATAATTCTTAATTAAACTTGTTACCGCATCGCGCATTCCTTTTTCTCCCAATCATTGCTATTTATGGTTTGATATTTATTTGGCTGCATTTATGCACCAGTAAATTTTTGTGCTATTTAAAAGAGATTCGGCACAAAAACAATCTATCCACTACATAAGGATTCTATGCCAAAGTTGACCCCTATGTGATGAACTTTCCAGTTTTGTACAGATGATCGCTGAAAGGTTAATATAACCTGTAATCCAGATATCTGTAACAGAGGCTACAAAATCCGCTAATGTCTACTATTTAAGATATTTCAGGTGTGTCACGGCTTGATTGAGATCAACAGGGTTAGGATGCTTTGGAAGATTCTGGTATTACTTTAGGAAATTGGTAGAGAAGGAGTAACAATGACAACGCCACAAGAAGTCTTGGAGAGAATTCAAGATGAAAAAATTCAGCTGATTGATCTCAAATTCATCGATACAGTAGGGACTTGGCAGCACCTCACACTGTACCAAAACCAAATCGATGAGACTGCATTCACTGATGGCGTACCTTTTGACGGTTCCAGCATCCGAGGTTGGAAAGCGATCAACGAATCGGACATGACGATGGTACTCGACCCCAACACTGCTTGGATCGACCCATTTATGGAAGTGCCAACGCTAAGTATAATTTGTAGTATTAAGGAACCCCGCACGGGTGAATGGTACAACCGTTGCCCACGCGTTATTGCCCAAAAAGCAGTAGATTACCTTGTTTCCACTGGTGTTGGTGACACAGCTTTCTTTGGCCCGGAAGCTGAGTTCTTTATCTTTGACAGTGCTAGGTTTGCCCAAACCGCCAACGAAGGCTATTACTTCTTAGACTCCGCAGAAGGTGCTTGGAATTCCGGTAAAGCCGGTACAGATGACAAACCCAACTTGGCTTACAAACCACGCTTCAAAGAAGGTTACTTCCCAGTTTCACCAACGGATTCTTTTCAAGATATCCGTACAGAGATGCTGTTGACAATGGCACAATTAGGTGTACCCATTGAAAAGCATCACCACGAAGTTGCTACTGGTGGTCAGTGCGAACTAGGCTTCAAATTTGGGAAGTTGATCGAAGCGGCTGACTGGTTGATGATTTACAAATATGTCATCAAGAACGTTGCTAAGAAATACGGCAAAACCGTCACCTTCATGCCAAAACCAATTTTTGGCGATAACGGTTCGGGAATGCACTGTCACCAGTCCATCTGGAGAGACGGCCAACCTCTGTTTGCAGGTGATAAGTATGCTGGTTTAAGCGATATGGCGTTGTACTACATTGGTGGTCTTCTCAAACACGCACCAGCATTGTTGGCAATTACCAACCCCAGCACCAACTCATACAAACGCTTAGTACCTGGTTATGAAGCTCCAGTGAACTTGGCTTACTCCCAAGGAAACCGTTCTGCTTCTATTCGTATTCCTCTATCTGGTACTAACCCCAAAGCCAAGCGTTTAGAATTCCGTTGTCCAGATGCTACTTCTAACCCCTACTTGGCATTTGCTGCAATGCTTTGTGCTGGTATCGATGGCATCAAGAACAAAATCCATCCTGGTGAACCCTTAGATAAGAATATCTATGAACTATCTCCAGAAGAATTGGCAAAAGTTCCTTCAACTCCAGGTTCTTTAGAATTGGCGTTGCAAGCACTGGAAAAAGATCACGCCTTCTTGACAGAATCAGGCGTCTTCACGGAAGACTTTATCGAAAATTGGATTGACTACAAGTTAGCTAACGAAGTCAAGCAGTTGCAGCTACGTCCTCATCCTTACGAGTTTTATCTCTACTACGATGCTTAATTAAGTACCGTATCTATCTAAGTATATAAGTTTTGCCACCCTAGAGTAGAGGGTGGCTTTTTTTTCCAGAGTTGTCAGTTGAGATATTCACTCAAAAATCAACCTCAAAACTCTTGAAACTTAGCTCACGGAAGCGTGACTAGGCCCATAAATCAATACAGTTCAGTTAAGGCTAAAACTCTTTGTCAAAGTCAATTTTGTTAACGAACCGCAAAGACCGCATTCGCGCAGCGTCTCGTAAGAGTTGGACGCAAAGGAAGAGAAGAGAGAAGGAAGAAATGCTTAACCCAAATGTATTGGCTCATAAATCATCCGAGTGTTAGCATCTACCTTCCCTTGAATCGGAGACATAAGGTATGAAACAGCACGCATCCGGCAACAGCCCATGCAGTTCTAATAATCGAATATTTTTTAATAAAAGAATTACTGTATTTTTTCTACGTATTAACATCTACCTTAAGAGATAGTTTAAAACTACCTAAAAGCAAATATGCTGCTGATACAAAGTTATTTGCTTCGGTAAAGTCAACTTCCGGCTGGGCTTGATTGAGATTGTTCTCAATAACTTAAACAATCTGATATTTGTGTGTTCAGTTCAGATACTTTGTCTTAGATGTTCCCCTTGCCCTAAATAATACTGATGCCTTTTGAAATCATTGCTGAAAGTTGCAAGGAAAAAACACATGGATATTGATGGTACAAATGAGGACGATTTTCTTGCTGGCACTATTGGCAGCGATCGCATTGATGCTTTCGATGATGACGATACTATCCTAGCCTTAGCCGGTGACGACGAAATCTTTGGTAACGATGGCGAAGACCTGATCGTTGGTGGAGAAGGAAACGACACAATTGATGCTGGGGATGGCGACGATCTAGTATTTGGAGATGCTGGGAACGACTCCATTGATGGCGACGATGGGGTTGACGTGATCAATGGGGGGAACGGCAATGACCGCATCATTGGTAACAATGACAATGACCGCATCTTCGGTGATGCAGGGAATGACACCATTAATGGTAATGATGGAGATGACATCCTCAATGGCTCTGATGGCGCCGACTTAATTTCTGGCGACGCTGGAAATGATCGAGTTTTTGCGGGTACTGGGAATGACACGGTATCAGGTGGCGGGAGGGACGACCAACTGAATGGTGATGCAGACAATGATTTTGTTCAGGGTGAGGCTGGTAACGACACCGTATTTGGTGGCACTGGAGTTGGAAATGACACTCTTACTGGTGAAACTGGCACGGACTTCTTGATTGGTGGAGCTGGAAACGACTCTTTATCGGGTGGTGATGGGAGCGATCGCCTGATCGGCGTTGAACCTTTTGCCCCAGGATTTGGATCGATTGTTAACGAAGTCGATACCCTAACTGGCGGGGCTAATAGCGATACCTTCGTCCTGGGAGCAGGTAATGAAATTTTCTATGATAATGGTGGAAATAGTGACTACGCCCTGATTACTGACTTCAACATCAGCCAGGACTCTATTGAACTACCTGAATCTACCTTTAGCTTGGGTATTATCTCTATTAATAATGCCGTGGGGACAGGGATATCTTTTAACAACGACTTAATCGCGGTTGTTGAAGGAGTTTCAATTTCAGATTTTAGCAGTGGCTTTGATTTCGTCTAAACACATATCACTATAGCAATCCGGAATCATCCGTGAGAAAGTATTTAACCTATAAACGTAGTTTTAAACCTTAAAAAAGGGGAAAAATAAGCTATTCTGAGCAAGCCAATTTATCGGGGGGTTGGGGGGGATCGATTCAAAACCTACGCAGTATTGGTACCGTATCTATCTAAATTAGGACTTACGCACAATTTAGGGAATAACGAACCGCAGAGGCACAGAGGTCACGGAGAAATCAGAGTTTGAGAGATATTTTGCGTAAGTCCTATAAATATATAAGTTTAGCCACCCTAGAGTAGAGGGTGGCTTTTTTTCCACAGTTGTCAGTTGAGATATTCACTCAAAAAATCAACCTTAAAGCTTTTGAAACTTAGCTCATGGAAGCATGACTGGGCCCATAAATCGTCCGAGTGTTAGTATCTACCTTCCCTTGAATCGGATTCCAGTAGTGGGATGCTTCTTCAGGAAGACCAAGTTCTTGTGCAGCCCTCATCAGCATCGATTGTTGGCGATTCTTGACTTGCTGGTGTTCGCGCACCATTAACGCACGAGATTTATCTGCGATAGACATAACCATAGTCCTCTCTATTTTGTGAATATATAATTTTTTTTCTCACACGACTAATATAGCAAAAATTCTGTAGCATAAGCTACTTTTTACAAAGATTTATATTTAACCTTTAGCCGAAATATCGAGTATTTTTCCACAAGGCGGATAAATCTTACCTAGTACAGCCTTGATGACCAAAATATCGAGTTTTATATTTGTCTTACTTAGGAGCCTTTACCTTTCCAACAGCAAGTAATTTATTTGTTACAATTCTTCACATAGAAGTAATCGAAGCTTGAGCTATTTTTATGCCTGAGAGTTTAACTAAGCTGACTTATCAAACCTTTCAGCAGGGCAAAAATTATTTTGGTCTGGCTCACAAAATATTAAGTTCACGGTTGAGGAACCTGGTGTATCCGACACTCGAAGAAAAGACCAAACCCATTCCGGATGAGCTTTTAGCTAAACTTCAGCAGAGATTGAATCAATTGCTGGAAACAGACTGGCAAGATGCCCAAAAAGGTGTATGCCCGGAAAGTTTGCTGTTTGACAACCCTTGGGATGACTTTTTCCGCTACTATCCATTGCTATGGCTAGATTACCCTCAAACGTGGGAGCGGCTTAAACAACAGAATTACCAAGATTTTTCGCCCGAAATTGACACAGATGGTTATCCCAGCTACTATGTGCAGAACTTCCATCAGCAAAGCAATGGCTACTTGAGTGACTTATCAGCCAATTTATATGACTTACAAGTAGAAATTCTTTTTGGTGGAGCCGCTGATGCGATGCGGCGGCGGATTCTCGCTCCTCTCAAGCAAGGGCTGAAAGCTTTTGAGTCGGTAGGGCAAACCCGTATTTTGGATGTAGCTTGTGGAACTGGGCGGACTCTGAAGTTGATTCGGGCAGCCCTGCCTCAAGCATCTCTGTTTGGCACAGATTTGTCACCAGCTTATTTGCGTAAAGCAAATGAACTGCTATCCCAAATTCCAGGAGAACTGCCGCAACTTTTACAAGCCAATGCCGAAGAGTTACCCTATGTAGATGACTATTTTCATGCTGTAACTTCTATTTTTCTCTTCCATGAGTTACCAGCACCTGTACGTCAGACAGTCATTGAGCAATGCTTCCGGGTAACAAAACCAGGAGGAGTCTTTATTATCTGTGACTCAATTCAGTTGAGTGATTCCCCTGAGTTGGCATATATGATCGATTCTTTCCCGGAAACTTTCCATGAACCCTATTATAAGCATTATACCACTGATAACTTGGTAGAACGTTTACAGGGAGTCGGCTTTGAGCATATTGAGATCCAAGTCCATTTTATGAGCAAGTATTTCATTGCTCATAAGTCGGCTTGAGATAAAATCTCCTCATTTGTTTTTCTTTAAGTAAACTTTACCTAAAAAGGCCAAATGCAAAATTTTGCATTTGGCCTTGGGTGTAGAATAGTTAGTAATGACTAAGATGATCTAGCAGATCCTTCCTAATATTTATTTTGTCGGCAGCCATCTACGAGAAGAAGGAAGCAGGGTGCAAGAGTAGGTCAGAAATAGTAAGATTTCTTGGCAAGTGCAATAAACCTATACTACTTAAGTAGTTCGGCGTAAATAATTATCGTTGGGATAAGGTAGGGGGCAGGGAGCTATTAGCTGGGGAAAAAAGGGTTCGAGCCTTGTTTACTTTTCTTCACACAGTTTAGTTTTATTGTGCCAACTTACTTGTGCGAATCGATACCCTAGATCAATTGATGCCAACTATATATACAAAGCTTGCAGTTGAAATACTAAGCGATCGCTGAAGATTTTCGTGTGTCAACTGTATATATCTCTGCCAGAAAAACTGTGCAAAATACTTTAGCACAACATCCTGCTTTCTGGTAATTCTGTTCCTTTGGGAAAAGAGGCATTACCCGACGGTAGTTAAACCACAGCATAGATATTTTTGAGTTTTTGTGTCACTTCTCTGCGCCCACTACCGCGATGACGTGGCGCATCATCTGAAGCTTGTTCAGATGCTGCCGAGAGCCACTGTTCCGAAGCAGGCGTGGAAGGCAGCCCATAGGATAAGTGATTGACCATTGCTTGGCAGTTAGAAGCTAAGGGGCCGAACACCAGACTCGAGATTAAAAGTGAAATGGCAGCACGCATAGCAGATGTCTATTTTGGAACTCTCCACTTCACTGATACTTAGCTTTTTGATTAATATCCGGACAATTCATCAAAAAGTATTCTGTTTTACTGAAAATAAACTCTTATTAGTCTCCGTTTAAATGTTCGACCAATAACCAATTACCAGAGTGATTCTGACGACCCCACAATGTAACTAATTGTTCGTGGGGATAAGCGCGTAATTGCTCGTCGATATACGATCGCAAAGTCACAAGCTGCCAATTTTGGCCTTGATATGCGGCTGGTGCTGTGACAGTGAATCTGTATTCTTGCTGTTCCAAGCGGGAAAAAATGCCTTTGAAACAGTTACTTTCCGGAATTAATGCCTTGTCAAAAGCAGAGTCAGGGCAATGGCCACTAACTGGATAGGCTTCTGGGTTATCTAAGTAATACAGTTGCCAGTGTTGCCAATCCGAATGATTGGGTGGAAGATTGAACAAAGGAATAATCAGCGTTTTTGAGCGATCATCTGCCAATAAAGCCATTTGCAGCGCCCTGACAGGTAAATCCCTCGGCTGGCAGTTTAACTCAACACACATCGCCGCCGCCATCCCCGCAGCTTGACCAATGCCCATAACCACAGGTTGTAATCTGGTGGCCCCGTTGGCAATGTGGGAGACAGAAATATTCTTTTCACAGACCAAGAAACCATCTGTTGTCGCTGGAATTAGACAACTGTAGGGAATTGTAAAGGGAGTCCCAGTCCAGCGTCCTCCCCAACGGATCGATTTAGGTTGCAGTGGGAATTGAACACCAGGATAATGATGGTCATTGGCATAGTTGCCAACTGCGATCGCTTCTTTGATCAAAGAGGCTTTGCGATCGCAAAAACCCGCATCATTAAATATAGATGCAACTCTACCACCGGCAACTGGTAAAATATCCTGTTCTCGGAGAGTCGTTAGTCCCACTAAGCGGCGGCTTTCCCGGTAATAAGGATGCAGTGCAAAAGCTGTAGGGCTATGAGGAAATACTTTTTTTGCTAAACCATAGCGACGACCAAGCTGATTTTGGATAAAATGGGCAAAATTTTGGCTGTGCCAGCGAGATTCTTGGATGAATTCACCTCTGGATACATCTGACTCTATCAACCTCCCTACTCCTTCGCCGTAGTCATTGCCACAGATTGGCCAATTCATCATAAATAGACCACCAGGCAAACGTCCATAATTTAAAAATGTCTCTGCTCCATAGCCATCCCAAGCACCTGTAAACTGGGACGGATTATAGTTAGGGGCAGCCGGAATTTCTGGTGCGTAGGCATTGCCCGTCGTAGACATCGCTTCACCAAAGTCCTGCATAATCACTACATAAGTGGGCGCTTGCACAGGATATCTCTGGGTTAAAGAGTTAAAAGTCACTGGGGCGCTGGGTTCTCCCCACTCAGATTGCAATTCCCAACCCCAACGGTAAGGTATTTCAGCTAAGGCCAATAAATCTCCCAATTCTGTAGCGTCGAGAATAATTTTGGCTGTGACAGCAAAATCAGGAAAGCGAACACCAGTGATAGAATCACCTTGTCGGTAAACATCTATTGGCACTTGTCCAGAAATCCATTGCAGATTGGGCAATTCCTGCACCCAATCTGCAAAAATCTCTGCACCAATGCGGGGATCGTAACTAAAAAAGCTTACCCAACTGTTATCTAATCCTCCAGGCTGTCGTTGTCGCAATTCCTGCAAAAATGCACCCCATAACCCTGTTTGAAAGGCTTCTAATTCGTTACCATCAGGTGCAGACACTCCAGCCGAAGTTAGCATTCCCCCCAACCAAGGAAATTCACTCACCAAAATGGTTTTGGCTCCCCGTCGTGCTGCTTGGATAGCAGCCGCAGTTCCTCCGGTTCCTCCACCGACAACTAACACATCTGTTGTATATGTCTGATTAAGCATCTTCTAATCTCTCTGAGTTTTCGACATATTCTCCCCAGAGAGCTTGGCATTGGGCACTAAAAGATTGCAATGGTGTGTTACGCTTTGTTAACACACCCCACAAGACTATAGCGGTTTTCGACAAGGGGTGGGGTGAAATTCTATGCAACTTCACAAAGAATTGGTATAAGTTAGTTTTGAGGGTTTGTAGTCAGCACGCTTTGTGCTGACTACGGGGAGCATCCCAATGCAAGCTTAAATCTTTTCCCTCACGCCCAGCACCTCTCCCATCTTTGCTTTTGGAAGTCCCTTGTATCACAATACGGTTCACAAAAGGACTGAAACTCTTTTTTTTACGAACCACAGAGGTGCAGAGAACACAGAGAGAAGAGAGAAGGAGGAAATGCTTAACCCAAGTGTATTGCCTTATATCATCAAGGCTTTACTATAAACGTACCATGAGTTGGGATATCACTTAGTACAGCGTTTCATTAATTCGTAGCGAATTCTCTGCGAACCTTTGCGCTTCCCTTTGCGCCCCTACCCTGCGGGAAGGCGAACGCGAGTGCGTCTCCAAGAGTTGCGCCTATGCGTTTAAATTTCAACCCTCAATTCACCACGATTTTATGCAAAGCTGTACTTAGCGTTCCTATTCCTTAATAAGGAATAATTATTTGTGTTTGGTCAATTGATTCTTCAACTATCAGGCTTCCATCTTGTTTGGCTTGTAGTTGAAAGCTTCCCTTTTGCGAAGGAGGAGAGATCAGAATTTTGCTGTTATTTAGAGTCTCGATTTGCCAATGTGAAATATGTTCAATGTCATCCATAACAATAGCATAGATCAGAAGATGGTCACGAGCAGAGGGGGTAGTCCATGTATCTATGATGCCAGAGCCTTCAGCCCCTTGACCCTTTTGGTCAGGCTGGGGGTGATAACAGTCATGAACATAGCCACATCTCTGGGAAAAGGTTGCACCAGTATCGTTATTTTTACCGTCAAAATATAGGGGATAATCAGGAGACCAAAAGTAGTTTCTTGAAACTGCGGCTACGAGAACAAATTTGATTCCAACATCACCTCGGCGAAATAGTAATTGACGAGGAGTGATCACTTGAGTTTGAAGTTTAGCTTCCCGATTATTAAGCAAAAAAGATGCTTTAACTTCTATAGATTGTTTCGATTCAATTCTATCTACAAGGAAGATACTATTTGCTCCACACATAATCCATGTTCTCTGAGCTTTTTGGATGGGCTTACCATAAACATCGGCCGCATCAGACTCGATAACAGTCATATTACCTTTTTGGCAAAATAGTTTCAGCTTATTAAGAACTGGTGCTTTTTTGTAGATATTGCCTAGTATAGGTTTTTGTTTCAAGCTTGTGCCATTCTTTTTTATAAAAGTCCAAGTACTGTGATAAGCTGCGGATTTGGAGTGAGCTTGGATATCAAGACGATAACAACAATGTCCAGGATCTACGAAGAAGTCTTCGCTGCCGTAGGAGAGTATAAAGCTATTGTGATCCTCATGCCGATGTCCACTAGAGCGTAAAGGCTCGTATCCAGCTTGAACGCCTAAAACTGTCGATGTATTGTGCCAGCGATCGCGAAGGATGACGTTGCCATTGTTGAATTTTGTTGCTAGGGGAAGGTTAGCTTGCTCAGGAGTGATGGGATTTTTAGTATATCTCCAGTTGAGTATAGTCGGGAACAGAAAACTGTTGAAAAAGCCGAAGGTAGCTCGATCATCAGGATCTAGTTTGGGATCTTGATAAGTTTCCTGAAACATCCAAGATGCAAGCCCTGCTTCTATTGGCATACTCTTTTTTGCCCGTTGGGAGATATGGAGCAAAAGATCAGCAGTCGGTCTAAAAATAGCTACCGAATCGCCCCAATTTAAAGAACGAGGATAAGCTAATTCTCCCCAGCCTGCAAGAGGTTTCATCTCAATAAATGATGATACAACCCAAGGCATACAGCGCGTATAGCAGGATATATCAAGCTTGCTTTCTAAGGACGGATTATAACGTACAAGAACTTCAAATAAGTGCGCTAGGTGCAAACTTGCGTAGTTCCAGTATTGTAGAGATTCATCATAGCTATCTTGGTTATACAGCTTTACAGCTAATTCGTAGTTTTCTACAGACTTTTCTACACCAGCTTGATCGCCAAGAATTGCAGACACTGTGCCGTAGCCATTGAGAAGAACCATGAACCAGTTGTTCGTAATGTTTTTTCTTGTAATTACCTTGTCAAGCCATTCTCGACACAGTTTCTGAGGCTTACTGATCAGAGCTTCACGAATCTCATCTAACTCAGTGGTAGTAAAAATATCTGGGCATAGATCAAGAACAGTTGCAATAGCAATACCAGCATGAGCAGTCTCAAGCTGTCCCATAAGTTTTCTACCACGTTTTCTAAACGATGGGCCTACCCACTCATCCGCAGATTTGCGTATGACATCTAACACTACATCCTTGAGCCATTGTCGAAGCCTGACTATTTCTGTTTCAGGAATTAATTCATGAGATTTAATTACTTGATTGACTAAATCAGATATTAAGGGAAATACACACGGTTTATCATCTGGTTGTTGGTATTTTGTTTGATCAGCTTCAGATAAAAATTGAATTTGATTAACATCGAAATTAGTTGACTTTCTAGCTAAAAAGCAGATAAATGCGACATCGCTTAAACGCTCCCAAATAATATGCCACCATTTATTAGTATCTGAAGGCTGCACTAAACCTGGAAATCGAGTATTTTTGAGAGTACGATCGAGCAGAGCAGTCAAAAAATCCTGCCGACGATCATCAACTATCTCAAGGGCAAACTCTAGTTCTATAAGTTCATCATGTGCAATCAACAATGCCATGAGAGTTTCTCCTTAATTATCAAATGAATAAATTATTTGCGTAATTGACCACAGAGCGATCGCGGATGACAACACAACGAAGCAGCTTCTTTTAAGCTCGACTTTATCCAAAATTAACAACTCGGTTCTCTTGACAGGGCAAAAACTTTTTCCATGTCACTGATTCTCGGTGAAATCGAAAAAGTAAAACTAACGTTCCACAAAGGTTTCAGCCTCGGTTGGAACGTTAACAAAAAATGGATAAAGTCTAGTTAAAAGGATGTTTGAACAGTATTCGGCTAATAGAATTTGCTATTAAGCTGTTGGACATTTAAATTGCATATACTGGGCGGGCTTTTCAGCCCACCCCACAAGAGTTATATTTAATTCGATTATGCAAATTAGATGTTTTTTAGCTTATGCAAAAGAAGTTCGCCCACACCGAAAGCATCAAAATCAAGGATTTTGTCTGTGTAGGGGCGAATTATACTCGCCAAGGGAAGTAATAAATCAGACTTTTCAAACAACCTTTAAGGGAGTTATAAAAGTACGAAGACAAAGACAGAAGGCATATCTTAAATTTCTCTATAGGAATTAAAATAGGTACACCTTTTTCCTCGCACTAGGTATCTCGAAAAACCGTTTTTAGTATACCAAAATTTGCAAACAATATTAAATCCCGAACTTCATAATCTAACCTGAACCACTAAATGTTACATCTAGTATCATTGAGCAGGGAAAAACCAACGTGAAAGCACAGGTATTTAGAGGTGTCAATCAACTCTCTTACGAAGAGATCCCAGTTCCAGCCCTAGAAGCAGATGAAGTGCTGGTACAGGTGCGGGTTGTGGGGTTGTGTCAGTCCGATATTAAAAAAATTCGTTATCCTCTGTATGAACCGCCGCGCATTTTTGGACATGAAACTGCCGGCACGATCGCAGCACTAGGCAATGATGTTAAAGGTTGGCAAGTTGGACAACGAGTAGCAGTGATGCACCACATCCCCTGTATGCGTTGCACCTACTGTCTTAATGACAATTTTTCCATGTGCGATGTTTACAAAAATATTTCCACAACCGCAGGTTTTAATGCTAGTGGCGGCGGTTTTGCCGATTATGTCAAAATTCCCGGACATATCGTCCAAAACGGCGGGTTAATTCCCATCCCGGAAAATATCAGTTTTGAAGAAGCAAGTTTTGTCGAACCAACTAACTGCTGCTTAAAGGCAGTAAAAAAAGCTCAAATTGCTCCGGGACAAACTGTGTTAGTTACCGGTGCTGGGCCAATTGGGTTAATGTTTATCATGTTGGTGAAGTATTTTGGAGCAAAAGCGATCGCCACTGATTTACTACCTTCTAGAATTGATAAAGCCTTGAGTGTCGGTGCAGAAGCAGCTTTTGATGCCCGTGATGCCGATTTAACAGCCAAAATTCATGCCCTCACAGGTGGAATGGGTGTTGATGTCACCTTGCTGGCTGTTCCCAGTGAAAAAGCTTTCTTTCAAGCACTAGATTGTACGCGCAAAGGCGGTAAAATCTTGTTTTTCGCCGAATTCCCTGATGAGGTAGAAATTCCCATCAACCCCAATATCCTGTATCGTCGGGAAATTGACTTGATAGGCAGTTACAGTTCATCCTATCGGCTTCAGAATCTATCAGCTGATATTGTATTTAATCAACGCATTGATGTGCAAGCATTGATTAGCGATCGCTATCCATTAAAAGATTTATCAGCAGCTGTGGAAGTGGCGATCGCACCCACACCGGATACTTATAAAATCTTAATTTATCCGTAAAAGGGTGATGAGGGGGATCTTACTCCCATCACTCCCTCATCTCCCCCAACTCCCTCATCTCCCCCATCTCCTAAATGTCCTACACCCTACTTTTCGTCGCTCTACTAGCTTTCTACGTCGCCTGGAATCTCGGAGCAAACGATGTTGCTAATGCGATGGGCACTTCTGTAGGTTCTAAAGCTGTCACCCTCAAACAAGCGATAATAATTGCTGGGGTTTTAGAGTTTACGGGTGCTGTGTTGTTTGGGCATGAGGTAACGGAAACTCTAGCAACGAAAATTGCCAATCCCGCTTTATTCGCTACTACGCCCCAAATATTGGTTACTGGGATGGTAACGGTGCTAATTTCTTGTGGTGTGTGGTTACAAATTGCCACATCGCGCGGTTTACCAGTGTCATCTTCTCATGCGGTTGTTGGTGCGATCGCGGGATTTAGTTGGGTAGCTTTAGGAGTAGGTGCGATTGATTGGTCATCAATTGGCTTGATCACAATTGCCTGGATTTTAACGCCGTTAATTAGTGGTGCGATCGCTGCTCTATTCTACAGTCAAATCAAGTACTGGATTTTGGATCAACCGAATCAAATAGTGCAGTTACAAGAGTGGATTCCCTGGTTGAGTACTCTGCTACTAAGTGTATTCGGCGTGATTGTATTACCATCGCTGACAAAACCGTTAACCAATTTGGTCATTGATCAAGTTGGTTTCAACATCCCTGCTTACGACATTCCACTGTTAACGGGTGCAATAGCAGCAGTTGGACTCACAATCATTAGTTGGCGACAATTGGAAGATAGGGGAAATGAGGGGGACAAGGAAGAACTACTCCCCACTATCCATTACCCCTTATCCCCTCCAGAGTCCCCAGCTTCCCCAATCCCCAATCCCGTAGAAAGCTTATTTGCGCGATTCCAACTCCTAAGTGCTTGCTTTGTAGCCTTTGCTCATGGTTCTAACGATGTCGGAAATGCGATCGCTCCTTTAGCTGCGATCGTCTACATCAATCGCACTGGTAGCGTACCTCTAGACGGTATCACCATCCCCCTTTGGATTTTAATTCTTGGTGGTGCTGGAATTGTTGGCGGTTTAGCTGTCTGGGGTAAAAAAGTCATTGCCACTATTGGCGAAAACATTATTACCTTGCAACCTAGTAGTGGATTTTGTGCCGAACTTGCGACTGCTACCACGATCCTAATTGCTTCCCGGCTAGGTTTACCAGTCTCCACTTCTCACGCTCTCATCGGGGGTGTAGTTGGTGTTGGACTAGTACAAAATATCAAGTCGATTAAGTTCCAAACACTAAAAGGCATTGCCGCCGCATGGCTAATTACAATTCCCGTGAGTTCTGTTCTTAGCGCTGTCATCTTTAGCATCGCCCGGATTTTATTATTCTAAGAATTTATAAAGTAAACCCAATACTGCGCAGGTTTTGCCCAAAAACCTTAACCCGTGTAGGTTGGGTTGAGGAACGAAACCCAACATTTGGGGGGCTTTGTTGGGTTTCGCAGAGCCTCAACCCAACCTACGATTTTTCTTAACCGAGCAGTATTGAAAGTAAACCTTAAATTGTAGAGTGGGTTAAAGCTCTCGTGTACGGCACCTGGAGATATGGTGCCCTGCGGCTAAATTAGACTTTCTCAAACCCTCAAATTCCTACACAGCCGTAACACACCCTACTTAATATTTACTTTATAAATAAGCTCTAAGAATTATTAATATTTTCCTAACTTTTTCCTCTAAGTACGTTGGTGCGAAAAAACTTAAGTATATTACGAAACGTAAATAAGCTTAAAACCCTTACTAATGACAAATAGACACCTGGTGAAAAAGAATTGTTTTGACGTAGCACTGCTACGTCTCTACAAGGGTTCTGGGTAAAGCATATTTAATTTATGGAGATGTCTAATGACAAATGACGAATGACGAATGACGAATGACAAATGACAGTGTGTTTTTGCAGAATTGCTGCTGATTCATTAGAATGTTGTGCAGGGGATAGCGTAACTTAGAATTTCCACAGATAGATAATGTAATCTCCATTTAGAGATATAAACTGTCGCACAAGTTACATTACACAAGTTAGATCCAGACGAATTTACAGATAGTTTCGCAAGTCAAACAATTTTGTGGCTATGTCTGGGATCAAGCCGCTTTGCGCCCACGCATCTGCAAGTCTTTAGACAATTACTATTGACACCAAAAGAATAAGTGTTGATTTGGAGTGAGATTTTTTGAGAAGTAAAAATCTCATGGGCAAATAAGAATTGATGGAAATTAAACTGGGCAAAAAAGTCTTAGTTCAAGGGACTTCCATTCGTGGGGATCATTCCAAAACCCCTTCGACTGACCGTTCACGTAGCGTCTCGGAGAGAAGTCGAAGTCCAAAATCCAATGACCAAATAAGTAAGTTGGCACGAAAAAATCAAAGTATGTTACGAAACGTAAATAGCCTTAAAATCTTTACTAGTGACCAATGACAAAGGACAAATGACAGCCTTAGTCAGTTAGTTTTAATTGCGCCGACCTACTTACTTGTAAATGTTGAATAGAACACGGTGTAGTCACCGATAGCGAAAATTTGATGTTTTGCCAAGCTGTCTCCAGTATGACAGAATTACGTTGAAATGCGGAAGTACTGTTAAAATTTTTAATTTATCTGACAAAATACAGGAAATTAGGATGAGCGCCAATAAAGTGTACCGGAAGCAGCTTTATCGTCAAGGTGTTAGAGGTTAGAAGCTAATGGGGCGATTCGAGAAGCAACCAGAAAACCCGAGAGTCAGAGGTGAGCTATCTAGAGCAGCAGAAAATGCCCTTTGGGCTGTAGTTGAAGATTTAGAAAATCTTCAGCAAAATGTCCTCAGAGGGTTGCAGGAAGACGTAAAGCGGCTTCAGTCAGAAAAAAATCGATTATCTGATGAAATTCAAAGCTTGGTTGAGGAAAAAGAGCATTTACAACAAGTGCGCCAAATCACTGAGCAACAAGTGTTAATTCGTCAACTGGCAGAAGTTCTGGCAAAGCATATATCTTCACAACTGCAATCCTCTCTGGCAAATTTAGCTAACCAAACCACGGAGGGCAAATCTTACGAACAAGCTGCACTAAAGTCTGCTGAAGTGAGCAGCAATGTAGTCGGTGAAATCAATGCAAAAGTCGAACATATGTTTGACAGCTTGGATGACACCGTTACTGTTACTTTTAACTCCCTGCAACAAGAACTGAAGAACTATCAAAGTAATCTTTCCCAACAGTTGTCACGGATGTACAGCCAGCAGCAGCAAGGGGAAACGATTTTGACGGAGTTTGTTAATCGCCTGCATGGAGAACTAGAAAAAACTATAGAAGAAGCTTCACGCAAACCAGCAACAGCAAGTACACCGACTGTTTTGCAGTTTAGGGAGCCAGAAAAAAACAGTTCTCTTGAGACGTCCCCGCCACAGTTTGGCGAAGTAGTAAGAAATTCCCCTGAGCCAATTTCCCCGATCGCTAATAAATTTTCACCAAGGGAAACAACATCAGAGGCGATGGTTGTCCAAGAAAGCGCCACCAACCCAATTTCTCTCCCCAGCATCGACTTGTCCCAAAGGGAAACAACATCAGAGGCGATGGTTGTCCAAGAAAGCGCCACCAACCCAATTTCTCTCCCCAGCATCGACTTGTCCCAAAGGGAAACAACATCAGAGGCGATGGTTGTCCAAGAAAACGCCACCAACCCAATTTCTCTCCCCAGCATCGACTTGTCCCAAAAAGAAACGACATCAGAGGCGATCGCGGCTGTAGTTCCGCTACCAAAGGACAATACCACCGAACCAATTTCTGTCCTCAATCAGGACTTATCGCCAAAGGAAACGACATCAGAGCCACCGACTGCATCTGTGCCAGAGCCGGGAGCAATACCACCTCCTGTAAGGAGAAACGCAGCTGAACAAATTTCTCTCCTCCGCAGGAACGTATCACCGAGCAAAGCTAAATCCTCATCGACCACTGCGGTACAGCCGCAGCCACAAGCAAAACCCCCACAATCACGATCGCGTAATTCCTCCGGCTTATCATCGCTCCAAATCGGTTTTTTGCTGATTGTCTTATCGGCAGTGGTATCGTCACTTTATAACGTAGCCATCAAGGTGATTTTCCACGAAGGTTCCCAAATTTTGGGAGTATTAGAGGTGGAGCGCTTGCTGCCGCCGACTTTGGGCAATACTCTGTTAATTTTGACCCTCAGGTTTATGGTGGTAGTTCCACTGATGGTACTGTTGTCTCCCATACTTCATTCTAGATTGTGGCAAGACTTGGAAAACTTGACCGCTTCAGTGCGAGGAAATCCCACACCTGCGAATGCAGCTACCAAGCAGATTTTGATTTTGTCGATTGTAAGTGGGTGCTTTTTGTTTTTGTCTCAGGTGCTAATCTACACTGCGATCGCTCAAGTCAAAACTGGAATGGCGATCGCACTGTTCTTTATCTATCCAATGGTTAGTGGTCTATTATCGTGGTTTCTGTTTCGCGATCGCCCTACCATATTCCGCATCGGCGCGATCGCCGCAATTTGCGGCGGTGAATTGTTGGTTTTAGGCGGTTCTCCCAGCATCGGTATGAGTAATGCTTCACTAGGAAACAGCACCGCTATTCTTTCGGGTGTGGCTTTTGCTGCCTACATAATTCTGACACGGGTTTGTGCTAGCAAACTGCATCCTGTGACTTTTACTTTAATTAACTTCGTGACCATGTTGTTGTTGAGCTTTATCTGCTTGATGTTACCTTTACCAAGCACTTGGAATTTGGTAATTGTTGACCCCTCTAAGATGCTGGAACTGGTTTTAAGTGCATTTATTTTGGGTGTCCTGACTCTTGCTGGCTATTTGCTAAACAATGTTGGCATCAGTAAACTAGGTGCCTCGCGATCGGCGTTCATCGGTTGTAGCATCCCAGTTTTAACAGTGATTTTCGCCGGGTTAATCATTCAAGAAAATTTGGAGATTGTGCAAGTTATCGGAGTGTTATTAGTCACCTTTGGCGCGGCTGCTTTCAGCTTTGAAACAATGCGAAATCAGGTTAAACCCTCTAATCCCACGAATTAAATGGTGAATTCAATCAGCTTAAGTATGGTGGAGACCTGTAAAAGCAAGGAACGTCAGTGACGCTGGAATCCCCCGCCTTTAGGCGTGAGGAGTGTCAAATCCATAAGCAATCCTGTATTCCATGCAGATGCTTAACCCAAGCCCATTGGTATAAGTAAGTTGGCGCGAAAAAACATAAATATGTTACGAAACGTAAATAAGCTTAAAACCCTTGTAAATGAAGAAGGACAAATGACAAATGACAGCCTTAGTCAGTTAGCTTTAATTGCGCCGACCTACTTATAAGCAGTAATCAGAATAACTTGACTTGTAATATATTTTTAGGGATTTAGCCTGATACAGGTAGGGAAAACACGTATATATAAGCAGTATGAGTAGTACTAACTCTAGCAATTGAGCATGAGTACTTGCTCACACAGGAAATTGGCAAGGAGTTAAGACCATTGCATGACCTTTTGGAACTAGGAGATGAAGAAGTAGCAAACATATTTCGAGTAACCCGTTTTTTCAGCGTGGGAGACTAAGTCAGTGGGCAAGAATAAATTAACCTATATTAAGCAATGTGAAATTAATTAAATCGTCTGGTATTGAGGGCTGAAGCCCTTACTGAACGGTAAAGTTAGTCGCTCATAGGTTAAACCTTTGTTTCCACGCTAAGTCAATACAAATCTTTAATTGTTTACGCCCACTTACTTTTTGTGTTTCGTAAGATGGTATGTTTATTTCTGCCGTCCAATACTAGTGAATCTAGTCTGCGATCGCTCAGACAGTCCAGAAGTTTACAACGAGCTATATGGCTCAACCTCTAAATTGGGGCTACACCTGGTAAGCGATTTCTTTTTATACCAATCCCAATTATTTCTAGACATCTGTGTACTACAAATAATTCGCCAAAGCTGAAAAACCCATCTTTTCCGAGTCACAAATATCCCAGATGAACTTCGCAAACTAGTTTTTACTCCGAGTCGATATAGTGCCATAATAAGGTGTAAGTAGCTTGATGTTATTCCTCTTGAAAGATGAGAAAAACCCCAGAGAACTGAAGGCTTTGTACATTACTTGCAACACAGCTGATTTTTGGGAGGTAAACCGCCTTAAAAGGGAATAGGGAAAGGGCAACTCTTAATAGGGAAATCCCCATAACTAAAATTGGGGGATTTGTATAAGAATGTATTTTTTCTGGCACTAAGTGTCTCGAAAAAAAATGTTTTTACCTCTTTTCAGATATTTAGTTGCTCTGAACCCAGTATTTAGGAAGGATTTTACGACTATTGCCTTTTCTCTACCTAAAGGGCTTGGTCAAGCGGAACCTAGTGATGTCTGTAATTTTCGGATCAGATGCTCCAGACAGTTATAGTCACAACCACCGAATCTGCTTTTGTACCAGAAAATAAATATGTGAAAATGGTAGTCTTTGCTACCACGGATCTCATAGTTATCGCATACTAATATAGTCTGAAGTCAAGATAGCCTTCAGCCAGGTGTATACTACCTATTCTCACTCGATTAAAAACTGTGTAAACGTGCTATTCAATTGTCTGTAATATGAGTAACGACATAGATCTGATCAAACGTCTTGACCCCAGTGCGATGGATCAGATCATGCTTTATCTGGCTTTTAGTGCCATGCGGACGAGTGGGCACAGGCATGGGGCATTTCTAGACGCAGCCGCAACAGCAGCAAAGTGTGCAATTTACATGACCTATCTCGAGCAGGGACAAAACCTGCGGATGACAGGGCATTTGCACCACCTGGAGCCGAAACGGGTAAAAATTATTGTAGAAGAAGTCAGACAGGCGCTAACAGAAGGCAAACTATTAAAAATGCTGGGTTCTCAAGAACCTCGCTATTTGATTCAATTGCCTTATGTCTGGCTAGAAAAGTTTCCTTGGCAACCGGGGCGATCGCGCGTTCCTGGTACCAGTCTGACAACTGAAGAAAAAAGGCAAATTGAGCAAAAACTGCCAAGTAATCTACCTGATGCCCAGTTAGTTAGCTCCTTTGAGTTTTTGGATTTGATTGAGTTTTTGCACAAGCGATCGCAAGAAGACTTGCCACCCGAACACCAAATGCCTTTGAGCGAAGCTTTGGGTGAGCATATCAAGCGCCGTCTGCTCTACTCAGGAACGGTAACACGCATTGATTCTCCTTGGGGAATGCCTTTCTACGCTCTTACCCGTCCTTTTTACGCCCCAGCAGACGATCAAGAACGTACATACATCATGGTAGAAGATACCGCTCGGTATTTCCGGATGATGAAAAACTGGGCAGAACGGCGACGAAATGCCATGCGCTTGCTGGAAGAACTTGATATCCTCCCAGAAAAAATGGAGCAGGCTATGGAAGAATTGGATGAAGTTATCCGGGCCTGGGCAGATAAATATCACCAAGACGGTGGTATTGCAATGGTTTTACAAACAGCCTTTGGTCAAAAAGCAGACCAGTAGAGTGTGGCACAAGTTTGCCTACCTTAAAAAGGGGCTTAAACCCCTGGTTTATAGCGTTTCTTAGTCTACTGAGGTACACCCAAATCTTGTTTAGCAAGGTTAGTAGCTTTGAAAACGTACCTCACTAGATCGAGAACCGCTATAATTAATTGACATCGTAGATAGATTTTTGCCCAGCAGTACTATAGCGGTTCTCACTTGGGTGCAATACAGACCTAACCCCCAACCCCTTCCCTACTAGCGTTGGGGAGTAAGATTCAAAGCCTCTCTCCTTTTAGGAGAGAGGTTTGGAGAGAGGTCAAACTGTGTTGCATACAAACGAGAACCGCTATAGTACTGTTAAGTAGGTCGTCGCATTTACTATCGGCATTGGGTGCGATCGCACACTTTTAAGCGCCAATGCATTTTTGGGCGAACAAAGTCCTGACTAAACAAACTTGAAGTCTCTGAAGATACTGGCATTAGTGGTGTCTTGAACGACAGCAATCAAGTCATTAAAATAGTAAATTTGTGTCGTTGCCCGCTCCACCATAGAGTTCAAAAAAGTGTAGACAAATGGCCAAAATAAAAAATTAATATTAAAACTAAAGCGTCATAAGTATGGCTGACATTTAATTAATAAGTTTGGGATTTTAGATTAAAATAATTTTTGGGTTCATACCCTAATAAATTAGACTTTTCAAACAAACTCTAAGGGTAGGATATTTATGGTGTTCTACCCTTAGAGTTTGTTAAAAACTAGTTTGTGTTAAGTAGGTTGGCGCAATTAAAGTTAACTGGCTAAGGCTGTCATTTGTCCTTTGTCATTGGTCATTAGTAAAGGCTTTAAGCTTATTTACGTTTCGTAACATACTTGACTTTTTTCGTGCCAACGTACTTACTAACAGCTTTGCTGATGTGCAAAAATGCGATCGCACACTTTTAAGAGGATGTTTTAAAAGAGTCTTTTGCTCTGATAATTAGCACTACAAAAGATTTCAATACATGGAGAAACCTTGATTTGGTGTTGCACTTAATCTAGTGCAGAACTGCAAAATTATAGCTTTCGGGACTTTTAAAACACCCTCTAAGCACGAATGCATTTCCGGGCGAACAAAATGCTAACTAGGCAAAGACGAAGTCTCTAGAGAAACTTACATTGGTAGTGTCTTGAACGTTAGCAATCAAGTCAATGCCATAGTAAATTTGTGTGTCTAGAGCCGAACCGCCACTCAAGTCTGAATACCCGAAAGAGTATAGACTAGATAAACCCCCAAGTTGAATGACATCAGAAGAGGGGCTCCAGTCAGTAATGGTAGCGTAACCATTACCATCGTATTGAACACCGTAGGAACCGCCAAGTTCAAAAATATCAAAACCAGCACCACCAACCAGGGTGTCGTATTCTACTAGGTCACTGTTTCTAGAGCCAATCAATACATCGTTACCACTACCGCCATAAAGGATGTCACTCTGATTACCGCCGTACAATGTATCGTTGCCACCATAGCCATACAAATTATCGTAGCCATCGTAATCCAAGAAGCCAGAGCCATTGGGATAGCCAAAGATAAGGTCGTTACCGCTGGTGCCATCAATTATATCGCTGAACGAGGTGCCGTAAATAATAGCCATTTGAGTTTCTCCTTAAAATTTGTGTTTTTAATTTGTCATTAGTAAAGTAGTGGTTCAGTCAGAGGTTATTGCTTATGCGTAACAGGCAATTTCCTCTGCCCAGAGAGTTAGTTGTTCTCCCGATTCAGCGGATATCAAGTCCTTGATCCGGAAAATTTGTAAGCGCTCAAAGGGCTAAAGAGAGAATAAGGGTTTGAGGCAATAAAATCAGTTGATTTAGCCTCGTGCGTTCAAACTTAGGGACTTAACACTACGTCGCTACTACCGCCAACAAACTGTTGTATGAAATTAATTAAACTCGATTTAATCTAAATCAATCTAGGTCAATTTCAGATCATCTCTAACTGGACTAAATTTGAGCTTGACAAAAGTACGGCAATGTAAATTGGCAAAAATAACTCTCATCGCTTCGTCAGAAGGTTTCGTTATCTTGCAATTTGCGATCGCCCTGTGGTCAATTTCAATAATTCTCTTTTTTTAACTTCAAATCAACCGAACTTAAGAAAGAACTTAAAATCGATCTTCCCAAGCTAGACACAGCAACTATTTCAGCCACTACGAAACTTAATTTCACACTTGATCTTGTTTCTTAAGTTTGGCAGAACCCACCTTAACTTCAGTATCTACAATAATTACAAAACTTAACCAGCAATTTCAGATAACGTTAACCAAACCGTATTAGAGGATGTTTGAAAAGTGTTTCAAACATCCTTTTTTGCGGACGCACGGAAGAACTGGGAACCCTAAAGCACTGGATTTCAGCTGAGTCTTCTAATAAAACAATACCTTGCCGTCTGATTACCCTATTGGGCATGAGTGGGATCGGCAAAACCTGGTTATCCGTAAAGCTCGCCCAGCAGATTCAGGATCGGTTTGAGTTCGTGATTTGGCGATCGCTCCTCCCCGCTGCTCCAGTTAAGGATCTCCTAGATGAGAAGATCACCAAATTTCAGGCGATCGCATTTCTGGATCAAAAACATCAATGTCAGGTAGCAAGCTAGAACTACTACGGGAACTTCTACTAACTATTGTTTCGGTGACAAGGTTCCTGAGTCACCTTGCCACTGGTGGGCTTTCTGCTCTAATAGTTGTAATTTAATTAGTGCCAGGCTGCCTTGGAATAATCGGTTGCGTTGGAAATGGAGTAGTCTCAATACTTGGACTTGATCCCGCAGGAATTATAGTCGGCGGTGTAGATGAAGATGAAGCGCCGATAACACTATCACTAGCACTGATACAAGTATCCAATGCTTGCGTCGGGGGAAGGTCGATTTGACTACGTAAGCCAACCACACACTGACCAAAGCGCACAGGTAACAAACTACGACCACAGTAATCTAAAGCTGCGGGATTAACTGCTTCCTGAGTACTTGAACTTACACCGACTACACAGGTAGCTAACTCTTCAGGACGGCGGGCCTTCCCACAAGAAGAAAGTGCATCTGTGGCGGCTATTTGGGTCTGCTTCTCAATTTTAACTACGCAAGCAGCCAAATCCCTTGGACGTAGTGCCGTTGCACAACCTTGTGATGCGGCCTCTGCCGTGACACCGACCTTTACAAGGCGACCTGCACAGACACTATAATCGTTGCTGTAGGAAGCAGCAATAGCCACATTAGGCAAGATTGTTGTCAACCATCCAGCTATAGCCAAAACTGGTAATGTTAAAATCCTGGAGGTGGAACTACCTTGTTTGTTCTTACCTCTGCTAACCACTTTTTTGCTCATTGACATTTGCCATTCTCCAAACACCCAAGGTTATGCTAACTCAAATATTTTGAAAATCCTCTGCAATCAAAGAATTTCGGCGGTAATAAAAGGAAACAGGGAATACGGAAGGGGAAACTAAGCTACTCACAACAGGCAAGGCTTTAAACCTTTAGTTCTTTTCCTAAACTATGACATAGTTAATTATGTCGAAATTGTGTTAATATAACTGTTTGAAAGATAAGTAGGCAACGTAAAAAGTATTTCAGAGTAAGAATACTGCGTAAACCAATCTAGTCAACAACCCAGCCCTAAAGGGACTGAAGCTCTGTAAGAGCTATGTTGACCCGACCACCTAGAAATAGGTAAACGTTATTTGAGTCACGACACCTTGGGATACGCAGCCAGTCCCCCGCTATGTCGCTTGTAATCAAACAGTTCTAAGGTCACTGGAACAGTGTTGCAAGCCTAATAAGCTCTCATAACAGGTCAAGGCTAACATTACCCCGCAAGGGAGTCTACTTCGGTAGAAAAAAGCTGCTACGCGTACAAAAAGAAATGTTTTCAACGGTAATTGTCCCGTTGAAAGTGTATTACAAAAGTACACCGAACAGAGTATTTTTAAGGCGGTAGCAGCATCAAAATATTCAAGGCGGTTAAAACCGCTCGCGTCGTTTCCCTCTCAGCACGCTTTGTGTCTGAGTTTCCCACTTACTGAGTATTTTTATGATTGAGTAGCCTACAAAACTAAATAAACACAAAAAACTTATTGGCAGGAGTACGGCGGGGCACGTCGGAATTCAGGCTTGGAAACCAGCTTGTCGGCTCTACCGACTTAAAGCAACTGGCCCAAATGAGGATGCCCCTACATTGGTAGGATACGTCATACCAAGGTAAGCAGCCTCACAAAACCAAGAATCCGCTGATTTCTGATCAGGGAAATGTCAAAATAGAATGTCTGTGTAAAGTTTAAACAGGATTAGATTAAGGAAACTCATGTCCCGATACAGAGGGCCACGCCTCAGAATTGTCCGTCGCTTAGGCGACTTACCAGGATTAACTCGTAAAAGCGCCAGACGCGCTTACCCACCTGGGCAGCATGGTCAGAACCGCAAGAAGCGGTCTGAGTATGCGATCCGTTTAGAGGAAAAGCAAAAGCTCCGCTTCAACTACGGTTTGACTGAAAGGCAATTGCTCCGCTATGTGCGAAAAGCCAGACGTGTTACTGGTTCTACCGGACAAGTGCTGCTGCAATTGCTAGAAATGCGCTTAGATAATACCGTTTTCCGCTTAGGTATAGCCCCAACTATTCCAGGCGCTCGTCAACTGGTAAATCACGGTCACGTAACTGTTAATGGTCGTGTGGTGAATATTGCCAGCTATCAATGCCGTCCTGGAGAAGTAATTGCGGTGAGGGATCGGGCACAATCACGGAAGTTGGTGGAAGCTAACTTGCAATATCCTGGTTTGGCCAACCTCCCCAGTCATTTGGAGTTTGACAAAAATAAGTTAGTTGGCAAAGTCAACAGCGTTATTGAACGGGAATGGGTGGCACTACAAGTTAATGAACTACTTGTGGTGGAATACTACTCACGACAAGCGTAATAGTCATTTGTCCTTAGTCATTAGTCATTGGTCATCAGTTTAGGACTTACGCACAGTTTACTAGTCTAAGCAAATGACGAAGAACAAAGGACAAATGACCAATGACTAACCGCCAATTTGCGACATAGTCATTTGTCCTTAGTCATTAGTCATTGGTCATTAGTTTAGGACTTACGCACAGTTTACTAGTCTAAGCAAATGACGAAGAACAAAGGACAAATGACCAATGACTAACCGCCAATTTGCGACATGGTGCGGGTATATGTACCTGAAATGCCAGAATCGCGTTGTTTAAAGTTAATTTCTGGCTTGATTCCTAATAAATGCCTCACTTGCTCTTGTAATTGAGCGGTATCTATACCAGAACGCAGAGCAGTTTTTAAATCTATTTGACCAGTTTCATTCAATAAACAGGGACGCAGCCAGCCATCGGCACTTAGGCGCATCCGGTTACAACGATCGCAAAAACATTCTGACATCTGACTAATAAATCCTAGTGTCCCCTTTGCACCGGGAATTTGAAAGACATCAGCAGGGCCAGCACCACGAACTTGGGATTCTGTCAAGCCCCAGCGATCGCGAATTTGCCCTCGTAAATCGGCTGAAGATACCCAACCGCGATCGCCAAACAAATGCACATTACCAATGGGCATAAATTCAATAAATCGAACGTGCCACTGTTTGTCAATTGTCAGGGCGGCTAAATCTAAAACTTCGTGGTCATTAACGCCCCTGATCACCACCACATTCAGCTTGAGTGGGTCGAATCCGACGTGATGGGCAGCTTGAATCCCATGCCAAACTTGTTGCCAACGAGAACGCCCCTGATTACCAATAATTTGCTCAAAAATGTCGGGATCAAGAGAGTCCAGACTAATATTAATTCTTCGCAGACCTGCATTGTAGAGGTTTTGTGCCATCGGAGCCAGCAAAAAACCGTTGGTGGTCATTGAGAGGTCTTGAGTTTGGGGGAAAGTTGCGATCGCACTTACCAAATGCACCACACCCGGACGCAATAAGGGTTCACCCCCAGTCAAACGAAACCGGTTAAAGCCTACGGGAATAAATACCTCTTTAATTAAGGTGAGGAGTTCCTCATCAGTCAACAACTGTTGCTTGAGAATATAGTCCAGTTCTACTCCCTCTGGCATACAGTACTGACAACGAAAATTGCAGCGATCGATTAAGCTTATGCGGAGGTAATCTACCTGGTTCATCGTTTTATTTCTATTGTCTCTGATTAATTAAAGACTTCACAAAAGTGGTTTACCCCTGACTACTATATTTGTTGTAACTCAAAATACCGTACTCCCCCTTAAGTGAGAGTCCACAGATTGTGGCATAATAAGCCGATCGCATCCACTAGTTAGTCATCAATCGTGCAAGACACCGACTCCATCAACGACCTTGCTGCTGCTTTACTACAGCCAGCAGATATCAGTTTTGAACTGCCCGATCCAGAAGATGAACAGATTCTAGAGTCAGATTTTCAACAGCAGCTAGAAATAGCTTGGCAGATATGCGATCGCTTTGATTTGCAAACTGAAATCTGGCGGGGGCGAATTTTACGCGCTATCCGCGACAGGGAGAAAGTGGGTGGTGACGGGCGCGGTACTGGCTTTCTGCGATGGCTAAAAGAGCGGGAAATCGGCAAAAGTCAAGCTTATGCCTGGATTCAACTGGCCAATAGTGCCGATACTCTTATTGAAGACGGTAAACTTGACCCCAAAACTGTGAACAACTTCAGCAAACGGGCTTTTGTCGAAACCTCCAAAGCATCGCCCGAAGTGCAGCAGATGGTGAGTGAAGCCGCCCAAAAAGGCGATCGCATTACTAGGCGGGAAGTGCGTCAACTCAACGATGAATGGACAGCCATGTCCTCAGATTTATTACCCGAAGCAGTTAAAGAAAAAGCCGCAGATAACACCCTTCCCCCGCGCTACATTGCCCCACTGGTGAAGGAAATGGAAAAACTGCCAGAATCGCACCAAAAGTTTATCCAAAAGGAAATTGCTGCTAATCCCGATGTGGATACCCTGAAGCAGGTAACTACCGAAGCGCGTAACTTGGCGAAATATCTCAAAGGGGCAGCTCAAGTTCAGGCGCTGACGCAGGAAAATGTTGATATTGAAACAGCCTTAGAAGAAGCGCAAAGAGTCGGCTGTTTGAGCATTGCTGCTGATTTGGTAAATCAGGCATCGCAAATTGAACAAACCATCGCTAAATTGTACATGACTTGGAAACGGATCGGTAATTTAGCAGATCGATTATATGTAGATACTGGCGCAAGTACACCCAACTTGCGATCGCTCCTCACTTGTTTGGAACCTCTGGGTGGTGAAATCATGGAATTGCAACTTAGTGGTGCCACTGAACACACTATACGTTTGCAAATTCAGGAGACGAATTAGGGAGTTAAGTAGGTCGGCGCAATTAAAGTTAACTGGCTAAGGCTGTCATTTGTCCTTTGTCGTTGGTCATTAGTAAAGGCTTTAAGCTTATTTACGTTTCGTAACATACTTGACTTTTTTCGTGCCAACGTACTTAATATCAAAAAGACATCTCCGAAGACGAATGTAGAGACGTTGCAATGCAACTTCTCTACAAGGGTTTCAGGTAACGCATAATTAATTTATGGAGATGTCTAAAGAGCGATTCAGATAACACAGCAACTTTTCTGCGGCGGGGTAGCCCCTAAATTCATTTATGGGGGCAATACATCGAAATAAATTAAAAACTCCATCGGTACATTTTGCTAGGTATGATATTTAATCTGCAAGCATTTACCTAGTAATAACCAGCTATGACCCAGAACTACCGCATTACTTTACTACCCGGCGATGGCATTGGCCCTGAAATTATGGCAGTGGCGGTAGAGGTGCTGAAAGTCGTAGGGAAGCAATTTGATCTGAAGTTTGAATTCCAAACAGCCCTCATCGGTGGTGCAGCAATTGACGCCACCGGGGAACCCCTACCATCTACCACTCTAGAGACTTGCCGTAACAGTGATGCTGTGTTACTTGCTGCCATTGGTGGTTATAAGTGGGATTCCCTACCATCGGATTTACGCCCAGAAGCAGGTTTGTTGGGGCTACGTGCAGGTTTAGGATTATTTGCTAATTTGCGCCCAGCGAAAATCTTGCCCCAGCTAATCGACGCCTCAACTTTGAAACGCGAAATTGTCGAAGGCGTGGATATTATGGTAGTCCGTGAACTCACTGGTGGGATTTACTTCGGTAAACCCAAGGGGATTTTTGCTACGGAAACTGGTGAAAAACGTGGTGTAAATACGATGGTTTACACCGAATCTGAAATTGAACGCATTGGGCGAGTGGCTTTTGAAGCAGCCCGGAAACGCGGCGGAAAACTTTGTTCAGTGGATAAGGCGAATGTATTAGAAGTATCTCAGTTATGGCGCGATCGCATCACCCAACTTTCTGCGGAATATCCAGATATCGAACTCTCTCATCTATATGTAGATAATGCTGCTATGCAGTTGGTACGCGCTCCCAAGCAGTTTGACACTATAGTTACAGGCAATTTATTTGGTGATATTCTCTCTGATGCTGCTGCTATGCTCACGGGTAGTATTGGGATGTTACCCTCAGCAAGTTTGAGTGCTTCTGGCCCTGGCGTTTTTGAACCAGTTCATGGTTCCGCCCCAGATATTGCCGGACAGGATAAGGCTAATCCTCTAGCACAGGTTTTGAGTACGGCGATGATGCTACGCTATGGTTTAGACCAACCAAAAGCGGCAGATCACATAGAAGAAGCTGTATTGCAAGTTTTAGAGCAGGGTGATCGCACAGGGGATATAATTTCTCCTGGTAAAAATCTTTTAGGTTGCCGCGCGATGGGCGATGCACTGATTCTAGTACTCCATCAACCCAACTTTGTTTAGTAAGTAAGTCGGCAAGAATAAATCAAACTATGTTACGAAACGTAAATACACCTTAAACCCTTACAAATGACGAAGGACAAATGACAAATGACAGCCTTAGCCAGTTAGCTTTATTTGCGTCGCTCTACTTAAATCAACTTTTTATTTCTCTCTTTTCCTTCTTCCTTTGGGCGCAAAGGAAGAGAAGGAATACGAATTCCAAAATTGTTTGCGACAAATGTAGGTTCGGTTGAGTAAGCACTGGTGTCAACAAAAGCCTAGAAATGGCTTATCTGTTGGCTGCACCACCCGCCTTGAACTAAAGTTCTTTGGCTTTTAGTTCAAGTCATCTTTAGATGACTTTTGCTATTAGCAAGGAACTTCAGTTCCTTGCGAGACATAACTTCTACGTTAAGTTGACACCAATGTTGAGTAAGGAAACCCAACGCCAAAAACCTCGATTTTGTTGGGTAAAACTTAAGTTCAACCAGGGTTTTAGTAGGGGCAATTCGTGATTTACCCCTACTTGTTCTCTGATTAATTAAGATGGTAGCTGGATTTCGGCCATGTTGTACTAGTACAATGTCCAAGCTAATTTTGAGGGTTTGTAGTAAGCACTTTAGTGCTTAGAAAATAAAGACTCAAGTCCTTACTACCAACTTACTTCCCGTCAATTGAAACTTGACAAACTACTAGGCTTAGTATCTGTTAGGTCTGTGAACAAGAAAGCTGAGAATTTGGCACTGCTTGATGTTGTCAAAACCCACAACACGGATATAGCTGGTGTTGAATTGAGAACGGCATCCTTGAACTTCGCTCAATACTTCTTGAGTGGATTTAGCACCGAACAAAGGCAACTTCCACATTGTCCAATATAATTCTGTTGGCTCAGAAGTTTCGTTGAACTCGATCGCTGGAATATAACCTTGATTCAAAATGTACTGGATCTGCTTGGCAATTTGAGCGTCAGACAGAGGGGGTAGATAAGAAAGGGTTTCGTAACGACGCTCTTTTGGTAAAGTTTGCATAGCTTTATGATAATGGGTTGCGATTTTTTTACTACTGGGTTGACCGAACTAATTGGACAAGTTATCCAAATTAGGATCTGAAGTTGCTTGCTGTTCTGGTTGCAGGCTGGGGTTAGACGTGTCTATGAGTGTGATGCGTTCTAAATGCTGGCGACGCTGTTCCATGTTGGCTTGCTGAATGCCAGTATGAACCATCTCCGGTAAAAATTCGATGATTTCTTCAGCAATGTGTTCTCTGACGGTCATGATTCGCAAAGCCAAATCTGGTTTTTCTCGCAACAGTTGCTCAATGTATGACTCACCATCTTGAATTTTGCCAGCAGAAAAGTTATGCAGCCAAAGTTCTAATGGAGGATTCGTTTCGCCTAGCTGTGCCAATACTGTCCTTAGAGCCTGATAAGTCAGATAGCTTTGGAGAGTTTTGGCTGTGTCCTTCGCAATTTGCTTAAGATTCATGCTTGACCCCAGCCGTCAACAGTTATAAGTTATGAGTTATGAGTTATGAGTTATGAATTAATGTAACTCTTAACTCCTAACTTCTAACTCCTAACTTTCGATCAGACGGTATCCATTGCTTCAAACTCGAACTTGATTTCTTTCCACAGTTCGCAAGCAACAGCCAGTTCAGGAGACCACTTGGCAGCTTCACGGATGATATCGTTACCTTCACGAGCCAAGTTGCGGCCTTCGTTACGAGCTTGAACAACGGCTTCTAAGGCGACGCGGTTAGCGGTTGCACCAGGAGCGTTACCCCAAGGGTGTCCCAGAGTACCACCACCGAATTGTAGTACGGAGTCATCACCAAAGATTTCTACCAGCGCGGGCATATGCCATACGTGGATACCACCAGAAGCAACTGCCATTACACCAGGTAGAGAAGCCCAATCTTGGGTAAAGTAGATACCACGAGACTTGTCTTGCTCAATGTAGTTTTCGCGCAACAGGTCAACGAAACCCATTGTGATGCCGCGCTCACCTTCCAACTTACCAACTACTGTACCGGTGTGGATGTGATCGCCACCAGACAAACGTAGGGCTTTAGCCAATACACGGAAGTGAATACCGTGGTTCTTTTGACGGTCAATTACAGCGTGCATCGCACGGTGAATGTGCAGCAAGATACCGTTATCGCGGCACCAACGAGCCAAGGTGGTGTTGGCGGTGAAACCTGCGGTGAGGTAGTCGTGCATGATGATGGGCTGCTTGAGTTCTTTAGCGTACTCAGCCCGTTGCAACATTTGTTCACAGGTGGGGGCGGTGACGTTGAGGTAGTGACCTTTGATTTCACCGGTTTCAGCTTGGGCTTTGTTGATCGCTTCGGAAACGAACAAGAAGCGATCGCGCCATCTTTGGAATGGTGCGGAGTTGATGTTTTCGTCATCTTTGGTGAAGTCCAAACCACCGCGTAAGCACTCGTATACAGCGCGTCCGTAGTTCTTAGCAGAAAGACCCAATTTGGGCTTAATGGTACAACCCAGTAAAGGACGACCGTATTTGTTTAACTTGTCGCGCTCAACTTGGATCCCGTGAGGAGGCCCTTGGAAGGTTTTGATGTAAGCTACTGGAAAGCGGATGTCTTCTAGACGCAATGCCCGCAGAGCTTTGAAACCAAATACGTTACCGACAATTGAGGTCAATACGTTGGTTACAGAGCCTTCTTCAAACAAGTCCAAAGGATAGGCAACGTAGCAGATGTACTGGTTGTCTTCGCCGGGAACTGGTTCGATATCATAGCAACGACCTTTGTAGCGATCGAGGTCGGTGAGCAAATCTGTCCACACAGTTGTCCAGGTACCTGTGGAAGACTCAGCCGCTACAGCCGCACCTGCTTCTTCGGGAGGAACACCAGGCTGAGGTGTCATACGGAACGCCGCTAGAAGATCGGTATCTTTTGGTGTGTAATCGGGTGTGTAATAAGTTAGTCTGTAATCTTTAACCCCGGCTTGATACCCAGATTTGCTCTGAGTCTTCGTTTGAGCGTAAGACATAATTTTATCCTTCCCTGAAATCACTCTTTTTACTTATCAAATCACGTTTTGTGCAACTTTCCCTCACCTCGCTCTTGCCCCCCTTAAAGGAGGGAAAGATCAGGAAAAATTTTTGTTAGGAGTTGCTTTTGGCAAAGGTTAGCAGTTTTTTTGCGGCGGACACTTTGGTAGCGGTGGTAGCCCTCCTCACCAGTGTTTTCCCCTTCTAGGGGTACACCACCTAGCGCTTCTACTGTTCCCTCTTGCTCAAAATGAAATTCTTTTTTACCTCTTCTTCGCACCCAACTAAACCTTCTCAATTCGCCAAAACTTCCGCCTTGTACGGGCAATATTTAGATAATTCCCCCATAAATTCGGATATTCAGGGGATTGGGCTGGCTGGCACACATTCCCGCCTTTACACTCCTTATATCTTCCCCGTTGTTGGAAAAGATACCAGAAAATAATTTACTTGACATAGATTTAGCAGAGTGGTGACCAAAAGATAAAAGAATTGCACACCACGTAATTTGTAACTCGTTTCACAATATATCAAGAATTCGATAAGTTATTCTTTGAAAGTTTTTAACTTATCTATTTAATTTTGTTATTACATAAAAATTTAAACATTTTGTTACAAGTGCTTTACCCTTTGTTACAAATACTTTACAAAGTGTCATTAATAACTGTCGGGAGTGGGGGATGAGGGGGATGAGGGGGATGAGGGGGATGAGGGGGATGTGGGGAGTGGGGGATGAGGGGGATGAGGGGGATGAGGGGGATGAGGGAGATGAGGGAGATGAGGGAGATGAGGGGGATGAGAAGAATTAATAACCAATGCCCCATGCCCAATTGTCATTAAATTTGAGAAAAATTGCCGATGACGTTTAAAAAATATCGGGTAGGGGAACACTGGAATTAACCTAAGGCCAGTTTAGATAACGGTTATGGGTACTGTCTCCAAAGGGAATATCACCGTGGTATTGTTTTGCAAGCGTACTAGTTTATTGATTACTTCTATTCTGCTGGGGTTGATAGTTTTGCCAAGTATGGGATGGGCACAAAAAAACCCTGATATTAATTCATCTGATGTAACCCCCGCTTACCCACCTTCTGCACCGCCACCGCGAGTAGAACCTTTGCCCGATGAACGGGGAGTGCAAGAACGTTCGCCAGAAACTGATTATCGTGTCGGTAACTTACTAGAAGATGTTACAGGCAATCTTTGGGTAGGTTCTTGGCGCGGACTATCGCGGATTGATCCTAAAACAGGCAAGATTGTTTCTCGTGTTAGCTTACCAAATGTTGCCATTGGCGCTTTAGCCCAAGATAAAGTAGGACGTCTGTGGGTGGGAAGTTATGAGGGACTTATCCGAGTAGACCCCCGCACTAGCGAAATCACTGCGCAAAATTTATTTTTGCCTTCTAAACGGGTGTTGTCACTGTTAGTTGACAAGCGAGGTTATTTGTGGACTGGAACCGATAGCGGTTTAGCTTTAATTAGTCCCGACCAAGGCTTGATTATGACAACATTAAAAAATCTGCCTGGTGTCAGCGCTAACGCCCTGACTTTAGATGCTGAAGGTCAACTGTGGGTTGGTACTCTTGATGGATTAGTGCGGGTAAATACTGCTAGTGCTGCCATTATGAAACGGATAGCCGATTTACCAGGGACGACTGTACAAGCTTTAGCTATTAGTCCAGAAGGGTTAATTTGGGCGGGAATGCCGAATAATTTGCTAGTTATTAACCCAAAAACTGGTGCGGTACTGCGGTCTGTGACTCTCCTGCGTGGGCGTGACGTGACAGCAGTACGTTTTGCCAAAGATGGTAGTGTCTGGGTCGGGACTAGCAATGGTTTGTTACGATTAAATCCAAATACAGGAGCTGTGTTAGACCCACAAGTTGCTGGACTGCCTTCTAGTCGGATTCTTACCCTTGCACCTGACATCGGCAATAAATTATGGATTGGTACTAGTGAAGGTCTAGCTTGGTTGATGCCCAAAACCGACAGTGCAAAACCCCATCTTGCTTTCAGTCGCGCGGTTAAATGAAAAGTTAGGAGTTAAAAGTTAGGAGTTAAAAGTTAGGAGTTAGGAATTATAAGTTATAAGTCAATACGGTTCACAAAAGGGCTGAAACTCTTTTTTTTACGAACCACAGAGGCGCAGAGAACACAGAGAGAAGAGAGAAGGAGGAAATGCTTAACTGAACTGTATTGAGTTATAAGTTAAAGAATTTTTTAAATTCAAAACTCCCAACTCCCAACTCCCAACTCCCAACTCCTAACTCCCAACTCCTAACTCCTAACTCCTAACTCCTAACTCCCCACTCCCCACCTAGAAAAATGGCAATCACTACCCAGCAATTAATTCAATGGAAACAACAAGGACGTTCAATTGTCGCGTTGACCGCCTGGGATTATGCGATCGCTCAACTCCTCGACGCAGCTGGTGTAGACTTAATCCTCGTGGGTGACTCTATGGCAGTAGTTCTAGGGTATGAAACAACACTGCCAATAACTTTGGATGAGATGATATATCATGCCAAGTCTGTGCGCCGTGGGGTTAAACGCGCATTAGTAGTTGTAGATTTACCATTTTTGACGTATCAAGAAAGTCTTCAACAAGCCATGCACTCAGCTGGGCGGGTACTAAAGGAAACGGGCGCTCAAGCAGTAAAATTGGAAGGTGGCTATCCAGCGATCGCCGAAACTGTGGCTCGTTTAGTACAAGCCGGAATTCCGGTTATGGGTCATGTGGGTTTGACACCGCAATCGGTACATCAACTGGGTTTACGACAACAGGGGAAGAGCCAAGAGGCCAGTGAGAGGATTTTACTTGAAGCGATCGCTCTCGAACAAGCGGGTGTATTTTCTCTAGTGTTAGAGCATATACCCGCAGATTTGGCAATGCAGATTTCACAAAAATTAAGTATTCCGACAATTGGCATCGGTGCAGGGCCTGACTGCGATGGACAGGTTTTAGTAACCTCAGATGTCCTGGGACTTGCAGAGAAGCATCCGCCATTTGCCAAAGTTTATACAAATTTGCGCCAGACGATTACCAAAGCTGTGCAAAATTATGCCGTGGAAGTGCGAGAACGGAAGTTTCCTTGAAAAAGAATTAATTCTGAATTCTTTTTTTTGCCTGCATTAGATATAGGACTGAAAAAGAATTGTAGAGACGTAGCAGTGCTACGTCTCTACAAGGGTTCTGGGTAACGCATATTTAATTTCACCAGATGTCTATTGCCACTTTGCGATCGCGTCCGTGAGCGCAAACTTTCGTCATCAAAAAAATCTTGTCTCGTCGTTGGTGTCAAAAACTAATTGTTTGTGGCTTAAAACTCGATACACTATCCCAATAATTAACTTGGTTAATATTCACTTTCAGCAAAGCAATATCGGGTTCGTCCAATCCTTTAGGAAACCAAGTTTGGAGTTCCGGCTTCCATAGCTCTCGCATTTTGTTGCGGTCTTTTACGAGTTGTGTTGTTCCTGAAATAGATACGTATCGCTGCTGTTCGACCGACGAGAAACTAATATTGACCTGCTCATGGTGTTCAATTTCAGTTACCTTATGGGAACCAGTATAAGTAAAGAACCAGAGTATACCATCAGAGTTAATCTCGCCACTCTTTGACATAGGGTAACTATGCAAACTGCCATCATCATCAACTGTGGTAAACATACCATAATCAATATCTTTGATTAGTTCACGCAGTTTTTGAATATATTGATCACGGTCTGTAGAAGTTGCCATTATTTGTACTCTTTTCTCTCTTTGCTTTTTCTGGACTGTAATTCTTGCTAACAACCAGGTTTCAGCCTGGGTAAAGTTATTTTTTAGTATCAACTTTTTTAGTTTCTGTTGCGTGAGCCTACAGATGGAATTCTCATAAAATTACCTCTTTTAGTTATATCCTTAGATATATTACTTGAGAGCTAGTGCTTTGTCTCTACAGGAGTTTTAGGCATAGCAATCTGAATTTGGCATTATTTCTTTAGACATAAAGCATAATTGTATTGTTTTGTGTTATCGCAATATCTAAAATAATATTTAATTACGAATTACGAACTTGTACTGCCCTTCTCTACGAGAGGCACTCGCGTTCGACTACGCAGTTCGACTGCGCTTCCATCTCTTCTTAGGCTACGCCATCGAGCGCAGTCGAGATGCTCACCGTAAACTCACCAAGCGCGTAGTCGAAGTAAGTCGTTCGCGGAGCGTCTCGAAGAGAGGTATTACGAATTATTTTAATAGCGGTTTCCAACCTAGTGTTGAACTTTTTTATTGTCCGTAGTTGTACAATGGCTATAGGACTAGTATTTGATTTTTGAAATATACGTAGGGTGTGTTAGGCGTAAGCCGTAACGCACCATCTCAAGCTTTTAGTGCCGTACTTTCGTCTAACACACCCTACAAATACTTAGATTTTTTCAGAAATCAAATATGATTCCTATATAGTAAAATGTCACATATCTTAACCATGTTCAATTACTCTTAAAGAAGAAAAATAAAAGCTAATTTCCAACTGTAGTCAGAGCGGCAACTTCAGCGTTTATTTCCTAACAGAATGGCTGAACTGAAGATTTTCGCTAAAACCCTTATGCTGTAAAAATTTTAGGTTATTCTCTCCTCATGGTGATAGAAAAGGGTTAAGCAAAAATTGCTCCCCAGATTCCCGACTTCTTCAAGAAGTCACATTTCTAAAGGACTTTCAGTTAAAAAAACATCCCATGTTTGGGTATCTAGCTCTAAATTTCCTACTACAAATAATTTGGGCTAATTTATTTTTTGCAGTGAAATTCACAGGTACAATACTTCTTTAGCTATCAGACTGAGCTTATGACGTACTGCATTAATCCAGATTGTTCGCAACGAGAAAATCCAGATAATTGTGCAGTATGTAAAAACTGTAAAACACCACTTATACTGCAAAATCGTTACCGAATTCAGCATCCTCTGCAAGTTGATAGATGTTGCTATACAGAAGTATTTGAAATTGAAGATTTAGTTAATCTAGATCAGCCGAAGGTTCTCAAGTCTCTCAAGGAAATTACACCGGATTTACTGCGATTATTTGAGCAAGAAGCATTAATTTTAACAAGTTTGCAGCATCCTGGTTTACCTGCTGGTGAAATGCTATTTCCTTTAGTTTTGAATACAGGCCGCCAATTGCGCTGTTTTGTAATGGAGAAAGTCGAGGGTGAAGATTTACAGAATTGGCTTGATCACCATAAATACTTAACATCACATAAAACAGCATTAGATTGGCTAAAACAATTGACGCAGATTTTGCAATTTGTGCAGAACAGTGGCTATTTTCATCGAGATATCAAGCCGTCAAATATTATGCTCCGTCCTGATGGAAAATTAATTTTAATTGATTTTGGTACGGCGCGTAATTTGTCGCAAACTATTGTCAATGGCAAGGCAGTAACAGGGATTCATTCTGTTGGATATACTGCTCCTGAGCAACTTGAGGGACACGCTGTTCTCCAGTCGGATTTCTACGCTCTTGGTCGAACTTTTATCTATTTAATCACAGGTATTGATCCATCTGGCGATCGCCGTCAAGATTTACCCCATTGGTTTAGGTACATTCAGGATCAACAAACCCCTCAAAAATTTATTGATCTGATTCAGGCGATGACGAATTATCATCCACAGAAACGTCCGCCAACAACTCAAGCCATTCTAGAAAAGATTGAGAATATTGATAAATATTCTTTGGTGCAATGGCAAAAATTATTACTGAGTGCAGCTTGTGCTGTTTTGCTGTTCGTCGGTGATAATGGGGTTTATGAAAAGATAACATTGCCTCAGACTTGCGATTATATCCCAGACGATCATCTCAGTTGTGGTGAAGAAAGCCTAATTCCTGCAAGCTTTTGGGTAAATGATCAGCCACCACCAGCAAAACAATTAGCTATTGAACAGTATGGCATCAAAAATTTTTTAGCAGCTAAGGATCTATTTGAAACTGCTTTCAATCAGGAGTCAGATCCAGAAACTTTAATTTACCTCAACAACGCCAAAATTCAAATGCAATTTCCAGCAGCGCTGATTCGCACGATCGCTGTTGCAGTTCCCCTGCAACGTCGTATTACCACAGGTCTAGAAGTACTCAGGGGTGCTGCTCAAGCTCAGACTGAGGCATTAAAAAAGGGTCAACCCTTACGGATGATTATCGCTGATGATAGAAATAGTAAGGATAGCAAAATTCCCCAAAAGTTGGTGAAATATCCAGATTTGCTGGCTGTTTTGGGTCATAACAGCAGCGAAGCCACCAAACAAGCCCTATCAATTTATACCCAAGCAGGGGTAGTTTTAATTTCTGCAACCAGTACCTCAGATAATCTCAAGAGTCCTTTTTTCTTCCGTACTGTCCCCAGCGCTACCGTTACCGCCAAAGAAATGGCAAGCTACGCATTCTCCCGACTACGACAAAGCAAAGTTGCTATTTTTTACAGCAAGGATAGTGAATATGCTGAATCTCTATCTAAGGCGTTTCGAGAGGCGACTAAAGCCTTTGGGCGTCATGTTCTCGACGACCAACCAGCCTTCAATCTCGCCAGTGATAGCTTTAGCTTTAATGCTGAAATCCCATTAAATCAAGCAAAGACCCAAGGTGCAACGGTGATTGTCCTCATCCCAGATCCAGGAGTAGGATTGTATAATGCGATTCCCAATGCTAAAAAAGTAATTCAGTCGAATGTCAACCAATCTTGGATTTTTGCGGGTAATACTCTTTACACTTCTGACTTACTCAAATCAGATATAGGTTTCTCGCCACAGCAAATCCAACGCCTAGTATTTGCGATCCCATGGCATCCCCTAAACCATATTAAATCTGAGTTTGTACGACAAGCTCAAACCCTCTGGAAAATCGATCCAACTGATATTACCTGGCGAACCGCCACTAGCTACGATGCAGTATTGGTATTAAGCAAAGCCTTGAAGGAAAATCCCACCCGCATCGGCATTCAGAAAACACTTGCAATGCCTGAATTCTTCGTGAAAGGAGCAACGGGAGTCATTCAATTTAAGGGGGGCGATCGCCACAATACCACAATTGCGATCGTTACAGTCCGCCGCGATTGTAATTCCATTGGTTTTGTGTTTATACCGAGCGATCGGCCTATGGTATGTAATTAGGGTTAAATCAGTTTGGCTACTACTGTTGGGAGCTAAACAACCGATCTACGCATTTAAGTATCACTGGTTGTAAAAAAAAGCGTTCCTGATTCCCGTCGTTGGTGGTTTCTACTAATGCTCTACGCTTTAAGGATAAAAGCGCAGCCAAAATATCTCCATTTGAAGGACGATTCCCAAGGTGTAATAGTATTTCTTCACGAGTCAAGCCCTGCGTTTGTGTAGCTAAACACTTGATTAGGGTTTGTTCCAGCATCGAAATCTCCTTCAACCATTGCGCCACTAGTGGCTCAAATTCACCAGTAACTAAAGTTCCAGAGGCTAAAAACTCTCCCACATCCCCAGCAAATAATTCCCGAATAAAATTTGCTGCCATGTTCAAAAATAACGGATTGCCACCATACTGATTTACCAGGGCAACCCACTGCTGGGCATCAAAGATCAGTTGATGATGCTGCAAAAGTTCAATTGCACCTTCCATCAATCCACCGAGTGGGAAAATAACTGCACCATTCCCACTCAAGATATTTAATCCCTCTGGTTGTTCTCGACTGGTCAAAATTACGCAACTCGAATGATTCGTTTGCACTACCGATCGCAGAAAAACAGCATAGGATTCGTATTCTAAACGATATTCTCCCCCGCGTTGGCGTCGCCCAACCTTGGCATCGCCACCCAAAATCCGATCCCAACCATCAAAAACTAACAGAGTTTTTGCTGGTAAAGACGGAAGTGAGTCTCTTGTTGGGGGAGTCAGATGAAACCCAAACCACAGAGTTTGCTCAAAACTCGATTTAGAAGCTGTGGCAAGTTTTGCTGCTAGAGCCGTTTTGCCCATACCACCCATCCCTGTAATTGCAATCAGTCGCGTTCCTTGCTCAATTGCCTGGGTGAGTATCGCCAGCTCGTAACGCCGCCCAAAAAACAAAGGAATATTTGGGACTTGGGTTGTACCAGATAGAGACCAGTTAACCGGACGTTCGAGCAAGTCTTGCCAATTCAAACTCAAAACTTCACAAAAGGCTTTGAATACAGAAGCATCAATGGCATTACCTTTGAGAAATCGTTTCCATGTTGATAAAGATATACCCGCAGCAAACACTTCTTCATTTTCCCAGTCACGCCCAGGTTCGAGAATTTGACTCGCTTGTTCTAAAAAGCGTGGATTATCAATTGTCCAACCTTTTTCCTGACGAGCTTGTTTAACGATTTCTAGTCCATTAGGCGATAGTTTGAGGCTAGGCATTTAGACAACAATAAGCAATTCACCCATACAAGATTGGACTGCAATCTGACTACCGACTCTATAGTAATTAAATTTTACCCTAATAGAGAATTTTATTTTCATATCACATAATTTTTGTCAAGCTCAATTTTAGACCAGTGAAATCAGGAGCTGAAATTGAGCTAGCTTAACTGATATCAAATACCTTCTAATTCAATGTACAACTTGCTCTCCGTAAAATTACGGAGAGCGTACCAATAAGATGATGGAAAATTTATGTATGGAGGATGGAGTTTCCCACCGCTTTCTATGAAGTTAAATTTGTACCCTCTGAATGAGCCTGTTCAACCTCTAGCAGGAGTGTCATGTTCCATCAAACGCCTACGATGAAGAACTAGGTAATCAAATCGCAGTATATTTGCCTTTTTAATTATGGACTGGAAGTACAGGTGGAAAAATGGCTATCGACCAAGCCGAGATGAAGCGGCAAAAAATTCTCATTTGTTAGATGACAGTCAGTTCGATAACGAGCAAGACCGAAAGCTAGCTGAAGAATCTGCAAGGAAATATTTGGGCATACCTGCACCAACCTTGGACGAAGATCAGTCAATACTACCTCATGCAACTTCGCCTAATGAAAAGGCTCAATAATAACATCAGTTACATACAAAAATCTTTCCGACAAAGAAATTGGCTGTAGGAGCGTACAAATGTACGCCCCTAATCAAGTATCTGTAGGAGCAATTTGCTGAAGTAGTATAAAGCTTGGGCACTTTGTGCCTATGTACGTTCCGCACCATTATCAAGTTAGACAAAATGCAGATTTTTCAAATTTTCAATCGATTCAACAACCCAAAATTCACTAAGTTACTCACTCAAACAGTAGCTTTAGGCGCAGGTGCTATTGTTCTACTCTCAAGTACTAATGCTAATGCTGCCGAGCAAGTTGTTTTAAAGTATGGTACTTTTGAGGGGCAAATATCTGTTAAAGAATTAACTCAGTTTACAGAAACAGGCAAAACTACCCCAACGTTAAGGGCTTATTTGCAAGCGGCGCAACAAGACCCCGCAGTAGCTCGTAAAGCACTCAAAGCCCCAATCAGAGCCGATTCTGCCTTTTTAAATAGCCTATTGTCTAGCTGGGCTGGGCCGATTTTAGTCAACCAAATCGGTGAAGTAGTTCATCCTCCCGCAGGAGAATTAAATCACGAAGCCCTACGAAGTGCTTTAAGTGCATCCATTAAACAAAATGGTGAAGTTACACTGCTTGGAGCAATTCAGAATTATCCAAATACTTCTGTCGAACTTGAAGGCGATCGCCTCATCCCTGTTTATGAACGCCTAAGCAATCTTGCAGAACTCTTATGAACCAATACGGTTCACAAAAGGACTGAAATTCTTTTTTTTACGAACCACAGAGGCGCAGAGAACGCAGAGAGAAGAAAGAAGAGAGAAGGAGGAAATGCTTAACCCAACTGTATTGACTTATAGGACTTACGCAAAAACTCTCTGAAACTCTTGTTCCTTCGCGTCCTTCTCCGAGGGGGAGACGCACTCGCCTTTGCGGTTCGTTTTTTTATGATTTTGCGTAAGTCCTGACTTACTTACGATAATTTTCGCCAATTTCATCGGCACTTTCATTATTTTTCAGCAAAATCATCAAACAAAAACAACTAGCAGCTAGCTTTATTAAGCTCATAGCTTCACTTTTTAATACAATAAAAGCGCCTAATCCTATCAGAACAAAAGGCACAAGATTATTAATGTAACGAGTCAATACATCAGCTATGACTCTGTTGTTAGTTAAATTGTATGCAGCGTAACACCAAACTCCTAACAATAGAAAAAATAATCCTACAATTACCAAAAAAGTCTCTAAGTTACTGCTAGCAAATAAAGGTATATAGACACTAACATTATCGCTGCCATTGGCAATTGTTACGGCTGCTACACTATACGCTTGGGTGGAATAAAAACTAGTAATTGTTGATGCTTCAGCTTCTTGTGTTGCAGCTATAACTTCTTTTGATGAATCTTCTTCCCGATTCACTAAGCTACTGATACCTATGGACATTGGTAGTAAACCAAGTAATCCAATCCAGCTTTTTGATAAAATTAATCCACCAAATAAACCAGGAAGACTAAAGATTAACAGAATCGTAAAACCTAGAAACTGACCAGCAACTATATGTCGGGGTCGAAAGTTAGCATTTATTTGAGAAAAAAACAATAATAGAATGACAATATCATCAATGTTAGTGGCAATGAACGCAATTGCCCCTGTAGTAATTGCACTAACGAACTCGTTCATATTTTCAGATAAATATAGGCATAATTTTATCTTGTAGGGAGCATTTTACCTTAGAGGATGTTTGAAATGTCTTCTTGTCGGTAGTCCGCGTTGGCGGAGCCTAAGAAGAGGGCGTCATTACGAATTAGTGAATTTGGTATGGTGATAAATCGTAGGTTCTAAAAATCCAACATGAGTAAGTTAGGGACAGCCTTCAGTGAAGGGATAATTGCTTTCATAGCCACTAACATAGATGACATCATTATCTTGTTAATATTTTTTTCACAGGTAGATGTTAATTTTCGACGGCGGCATATCTTACTCGGTCAATATCTGGGTTTTACAGCCATTATCATCGCTAGCTTACCAGGATTTTTTGGTGGATTGGTTGTAGCGCGACAATGGATAGGATTGCTAGGACTCCTACCAATAGCAATTGGTATTCAACAATTAGTATATACAACAGAAGAAACTATAACAGTTCAGACAGTTAGCAGTGATTTTAGGCAATCTACACCTGCTAACCCTATATTGTCTTTTATTTTGAGTGTTCTGCGTCCCCAAACCTATAAAGTTGCAGCAGTAACTCTTGCGAATGGTGGTGACAATATTAGTATATATATCCCTTTATTCGCTGGTCATGATCTTGCCAGCTTGCAAGTAATTCTAAGTATATTTTTTGTCATGGTAGGGGTTTGGTGTGCGATCGCTTATTTTTTAAGCCGTCAACCTACCATTGCTGATATTTTAAGTCGCTACGGTAAAGCTGTTGTACCTTTTGTGTTAATTGGCTTGGGTCTGTTTATTATGTATGAGCGAGGTACATTCACTCTACTACCTTGGGTGAAAAGTTAATCAATGTTGAATGTTGGATTTAGAATTGAAAATCTCAAATTGCTCAAACCTGATGAACTAATTTCCAACTCACCATCATTAAGATGGTATAAATAATAAACCGTAGCGGGCGTTGCGGAGCTACCTGGCAGATTTTAGCACCTAGTAACACCCCTGGAACAGAGCCTAACCATATAGGCAGTACCAAACTCCAATCAACTGTTCCCAAACTGAGGTGAGCGAGGGCTGTAAACAGCAGTAAAATTGCTGCGTGTGAAATATCTGTACCCACTAACTTCCGTGCATCAAGGCGGAAAAACCCAATTAGCACTAGAGCAAACATTGAACCTGATGAGACGCTAGTTAGACCAACCAAACAGCCTAAAATTGCTCCCAAAGTGATTGTTAGGAAGCGACCCAAGCTAGTTTCTAAGTCTAACTTTGGCAGCTTTGGTAAACTAAATTGGGGGAAAAAAGTCAATAACAACAATTGTACTAGTGCTAACACTGTGACTAGCAAAATCATCCCGCCAAGCAAACGGAGCAAGACGTTATCCAGGTTGTACTCACCTGTACGTTTAATGAGGTGCAAAATCCCCACCCCAAACAGTGAACCCGGAACACTCCCAAATGCTAGCCATTTGACAACTTCTGTGTCAACAGTTTTCTGTTCCCAATGTTTGACGCTACCAACAATCTTCATCAATGTAGCAGCCACAACATCAGAACTCACAGCGATAGAAGGCGGAACCTGAAAAACAAAAATCAACATTGGGGTGATGAGAGAGGCTCCGCCAATTCCCGTCAAACCAACTATGATCCCAACAAAGAAACTTAAGAACGGTAGTAATAAATAATGCATACTCAGCCAAACAATAGCCCTGTAGACAGAGCTAGTGAGGTTTTTCTCCGGTTTTACATATAATATACGGTAAAACGATCTACTTTACGTATTTTACTTGGAAGCATGAGGAAACGTCCAGCGTATTCGGGTTGTATATCGCGAGTAGTGACATGCTCCACACACTGACCTGAGTACAGGTACAGTATGGGCTTCTCAATGACTCCTCTATGAGGACATTAATTGAGCTTTGAGGGCGTGCGTCCCACGCGCCTTGATGTTTATAGCCGCGTTCAAATCTCTGCACAAACTTGTATGACATACAGGACAATTGTGCATTCTTTGAGATAGCGGCTTTTTAACTTTGTGACCACAATTAGAACATTCTTGGCTTGTGCCATTTGGGTTGACGGATATCACTTTCAAGCCAGCATTTTCGGCTTTGTCTGAAAGTATTGATACAAACTGTCCCCAACCCGCATCATTTATACTTTTAGCCAATCTTGTTTTAACTAGTCCTTTGATATTTAACTTTTCTACAGCTATGACATCATATTTATCAAGTAGTAATTTAGCTGTTTTAAAATGAAAATCCTTTCTAGTATCAGCAACTTTTTTGTGTTGCTTACTCAATATAGAAATAGCTTTCTTGCGTCTGTTTGAACCTTTTTTACGCCTTGACACTTTACGCTGTGCTGATTTTAATCTACGTTCAGTATGCTTTAGATGTTTTGGTGCTTTAATTCTAGACCCGTCTGACGCTACATAGAAATCAATTAAGCCTACATCAATGCCAACGATATTATTAGCATTGAAATCAGGCTTAATAGCTGGAACTGTTTTATCATCAAGACTTAGAGTTACATAATACCCATCTGCTTTTTTGGTGACAGATACAGTCTTAATATCAAATCCATTTGGTATTAGTCGATGAACAATCACCTTGACATCACCAATTTTTGATAACGTGATTCTGTTGTTAACAAAATGATGTTTCTTGAATTGAGAATATGTAAATGTTTTGTATTGTCCTTTACCTTTGAATCTAGGTCTACCAGATTTCTTACCGTTAACATCACCCTTTAACCATTTATCAAAAGTTATTTCAACTTTTTTAGGAACTTCCTGTAGTACTTGGGAGTGAATATCTTTGTACCAAGGTCTATCTATTTTAAGTTGAACTAGGGATGCTTTTTGATTGTAGTAATTGGGCTGCTCTTTTAGCTCTGGTAGATGACAAATTAATAGACATCTATCTATAGGACAGCGATTCATTTCATACCAATCAAATCTTTGAGCCAACAAATAGTTATATTGACAACGCAACATTTCAAGTGTTTTATCAATCTTTTGGGCTTGTTCTTTTGTTGGCTTGATTTTGTACTGATACGAGGTTTTCATTTTTTACCTTTTGCTTTTCGACCTACAGATAGTATAACATTAAAGCAAAGACATTGTGTAGGCATTTATGAAAAACAAAGCATTAAATTTAAGGATATCCGAGCGGAGATTAAACAAATTGCGCTTATACTCTGCTCAAAACGATAAAACTATGACTCATGTAATCGAAGATTTTATAGACTCGCTAATAGTCAAAAATGGCGATTCCTCATCGACCCCTCGCCCTGTCAAACCGTAGGTTTGAGTTAGTTAGGGGTCAACTCGTCATCACCCAAAAATTCATCCCACACTCCTAAGAGTGAGTGTGGGGCTTCTTTTCGTTTAAGCTAAACCAACCCAAAATTGGTGGGTAAGGGAGTCATCTATATGTAGCACCCATTTCAGTCGGGGTTTAAATCCCCTTATGTAATGTCTTTAATGCGTGAATGCGTGAATTGTTAAAAGTTCACCCGTCAAGCTAAAAGGGCGAACTTCGGTAATTTTTACCTTCACCAATTGCCCTTTGAGTTCTTTGATGTTGCCGCTAAAAAAGGTCAAACGATTACCGCCAGTGCGTCCCATCACTTGGCTTTGATCTTTAGGATTTTCGTCTTCTACTAAAACTTCTTCAATGCGTCCAAAGTAACGTTGCGATCGCTCTGCTACTTTCAAGTTTCCTAAATGATTGAGTCGTTGCAGGCGATCGCTTTTAATTTCTTCACTGAGTTGATTGTCCCACAAAGCGGCAGGTGTTCCTGGACGCGGCGAATATGCTGCTGTATTCAACATATCAAAGCCAATATCTTCCACCAGTTTCAAGGTATTTTCAAACTGTACTTCTGTCTCCCCAGGAAAACCGACAATCACATCGGCACTAATAGAGGCATCTGGCATATATCGGCGAATGGTATCGATAATCCGGCGATACTTTTCATGGGTATAACCTCGCGCCATCGCCTTTAAAAGTTCATTGTCCCCAGATTGAAAGGGAATGTGGAAGTGTTTGCACACCTTGGGCAACTCAGCACAAGCTTTAATTAATCTCTCCGTAAAATAACGGGGATGACTAGTAGCAAATCTTAGTCTTTCAATCCCCGGCACGTCATGCACGTAATAAAGCAAATCTGTAAAGTTGTGCTGATGGCGACCTTCCGGTGTCACTCCCGGTAAATCTCTGCCGTAAGCATCAATATTTTGACCAAGTAGAGTAATTTCTTTGTAACCTTGCCGTCCTAATTCTTCCATTTCAGCCCGGATAGCTGACGGCGTGCGAGATTGTTCGATACCGCGCACGTTGGGAACCACGCAGTAGGTGCAGCGTTCGTTACAGCCGTAAATCACATTCACCCAAGCTGTAACTTTGCTATCTCGTCGCGGCTGGGTGATATCTTCAATGATGTGAACTGCTTCGGTTGCTACAACTTGGTTGCCCTCAAATACCGACTCCAACAAATCTTTCAGACGGTTGGCGTGTTGTGGCCCCATTACCAAGTCTAATTCTGGGACTCGCCGCAATAGAGCTTCTCCTTCTTGCTGGGCAACACAACCAGCAACGATGAGGGTCAAATCAGGCTGCTCATGTTTGCGCTTCGCTTGTCTGCCCAGGTAGGAATATACCTTTTGTTCAGCATTATCGCGAATTGTGCAGGTATTGTAAAGAATCACATCTGCATTATTCGGGTCTTGGCACCATTCAAAGCCCATGTCTTCCAAAACGCCAGCCATGCGCTCTGAGTCAGCTTTATTCATCTGACAACCGAAAGTAGTGATGTGGTAGTGGCGTTTAGAAGTGGTCATGGGCAATTCTGCTGAATCAGCGTAATGTTATGTAAGGTTTATTTCCATTCTATAACGCTATAAAAACCTAAAGAAGGTGTATGGTCATTTGTCATTGGTCATTGGTCATTGGTCATTGGTCATTGGTCATTGGTCATTGGTCATTTGTCATTTGTCATTTGTCACTTGTACTGAGCGACTTGTACTGCCCTTCGACTACGCAGTTCGACTGCGGTTCCATCGAGCGGAGTCGAGATGCTCACCGTAAACTCACCAAGCGCGTAGTCGAAGTAAGTCGAAGTATTGGTCATTTGTCATTAGTAGAGATTTTAAGCCTATTTACGTTTCGTAACATACTTTGATTTTTTCGCGCCAACTTACTTAGACCCCACATTCCGCACCCACAACTGTCACACCCCAAGGAGACGGATATATTTAGTACATAAGAACTATTTATTAGGAGAATTTACTAGAGCTAAATAGGAATTACTATTATTAAGCTGGATGTATAGCTAATACAACTTTGATAAGTGTGCGCCAAAATAATAATCATTCTCATGCAGAGGGGGGGAAGAGAGAGGCTGCCAGTGGCAGCCTCTCTCTTCCTCTTTTTTAGAATTCGATTAAGTATAAGATTTCTTGCACAAATAGTCACCAAAAATGTGAAAATTTCAAATTATATCGTTGTGGATACTTTGTTGTCATGGTTAATGTCAAAGATATTGAAATTAAGAATATAGACCATTTAGGCATAATCGCAGGAATAATAGATTCCAT
>NZ_JAIVFV010000119.1 GCF_020829445.1 Nostoc sp. CHAB 5836 | reverse complement strand
TTTTATGTGCATTTCTATAGTACGAAAGTACTATTTATTGGCGATCGCCCTGTGCTAGTGGCGTCGTTATTCAATACATCCGCACTAAAATTTAGCGATCGCCTGTGCCAGTTGCGTAAGTCCTGTCTGATACAAAGTGCCATCCAGCAAACTCAGAATGTGTTCGGTTTTGTTATTGTATTGCGCTACCTCAGAAGCACGATTTTGAGCTAGATTATCAGCTTCGTTAATCACGATACAAATACGCTCTATGTAAGTCGGTGGGACAAAATTAGCGATCGCATCATGATCTAAAATAAAAATTACATACCCTAAAGGTACAAGAATTTCCTTTGCTACTGCCTGTGTCCAGACTGTTTTACCAGTACCTGGTTGCCCATGTACAACAACCGCTAACTGGTTTTGATTCAGAATCGCTTGCTGTACAGAATCAGTAAAGTTTTGGATATCTGCGGGAAATGTCCGAATGGAAAATTGACTATGAACTTTGCCTACACGGCTTTGATATCCACTCAGCATTACCGCTAAGTCGTAAGTTGCTTTGTTAATTAGTGGCGCGAGATTTTTCGCCATTAAGCTATATTGTCGTCGCCCGCGATCGTAGGGATCAATTTGCAACCAAACATCATAATTCGACCAGTAAGCATAAACAGTATTAATAACGTCTAAACGTTCCCAGCTAACAAATTTATCTATAGGAAAATAAAAATCTCTTTCTGAGTAATACTGGGTAATAATGTCGGGATTACCCAACACACCTAAAACTCGCAGTACAGTAATTTCTTGCAGTCGGTTAAGAACATAATCAATAGGAATACTGCTACGACTGACAAATTGCACAATAGGCGTTTCCGTACTCAAAACATCTTTGTAGCGATGATCCGGTGATTGAGGATCTGGTGTGATGTAATTCCAAAACTTTTCAACTTCGTAGCGAGTATTAGATGATCTATGGTAACAATAACCATAGCGATCGCAAAAACTATTATGACTATCAGTAATTCAGCAGTAGACATAGGAGTGAAAAAGAATTGTTTTGACGTAGCAGTGCTACGTCTCTACAAAAGTTCTGGGTAACGCATATTTAATTTCACCAGATGTCTAGTAATTCCAGTGACAGAGTTGCCACGAATCTTTGAGAAATTTTATCCCGTCTCCAATGCAGACATCTAAAATCAAGGTGGCTTGGGATTAGGTTTATCTGTACTAGCTTCTATAGACATGATTTTCTTCCCAAGATAATTGTTGAAAATATCCTATGTTATTTACCCAAGGTTTTATTAACCGTAATATTACGTATATCTAAAAAAAATAGCTCTAAGAATATTCGTGCATTTACTTATTAAATTACTCGTAAAACACAGTTAGACCTCAAATTCATATATTGGGTAAAAATAATTCTAAAAAACTGATAACAACAAAAAGTTTACACTAAAGCTTACAAAAAACCAAGCTTATCTGTGAAAACTTACATTCAAATCAAAAGTTTTATACAAAACAAACACAAATCAAACATCAAAGCTCTCTTATTTTGAGAATAATTATTGTTTTTGTAATTCTTTACAATTTTCATCCAGGTAAACTCTTTACATACCTGAAAACGTGTGTTTAATTTAATTCAGTAGCAAGCGAAGGCAAATGCATCGCTAATAGTAAAAATCAACAATGAGTTAAGGTATCAAATCATGGCAGTCGAAAAAACCAATTCTTCTTCGAGTTTGGCAGAAGTTATTGACCGGATCTTAGACAAAGGCATCGTTGTAGATGCTTGGGTACGTGTTTCCTTAGTTGGTATTGAATTACTTGCAATCGAAGCTCGTATCGTCATTGCTTCTGTTGAAACCTACTTGAAATATGCAGAAGCAGTAGGTTTAACACAGTCCGCAGCCGTACCTGCTTAATTATTAAGTAGATGCAATTCAATTAGAATTATGACCTAGGTAATTCTAGTTATTAATTCTGTTTTTTGTTAATTATCCTGATACTGATAAATCTGGATTGATCAAAGGATAAAACACAAAAAGCAGCTATTGTTTGAGCTACATTTACTGGAAAATCAATATCCAGTAAATATAGTTTATTTACGATTTTAATAATATTGCGGAGAACCTCATGACGGCTTTAATGGAAAAAATCCGGCAAGAGCATCAGTCGATAGCCGAGGAAGTAACTGAACTATTTACAAAAACTCATGAATTCTTGTCTGCGACAACAGCAAACAGACAAGTTAAAGCCAAAAAGCAAGCACAAGAGTTGCATCAGTTTCACCAAAACCTAGAGCAAACAACTCACGACTTTCTCACAGAAACCGCTCAAGAAAGGTTTGCTCAAGCTGAAGCACAAGCAAGCTTTTTGCATGAATTCTGTCAAGAACTTGAGCAAACAACCCACGACTTTCTAGCTGAAACAGCAAAGAACAGAACTAAGCAAGCCAAAGCACAAAGGCAAAATTTGCATCAATTCCGTCAAGATTTGTTTGCTAGCATTTTTGGCACATCTAGTGGGAGCATCCCAAATGTGCAAAAACGTTGATAGCCCTGGTCAACTAGACTAAATAGTAAAACCCCCTAATCTTACAGTTAAATAACTGGTCAAAAAAGGGGGAAATTTAACAATGAGTTCTAATGTAAAACCTTAGATATCTTATGCTATCTATTAATTTAGTATAAGGAAGTTACCAAGTCTTAAAGTTTTTTTCCTCAGCTTGCTTTTTGTAATTCAAAAGAATCAGTTTTTGGATTGATAACTATGATAACCACATTAGCATATCAATTTCAAAATTGCAATCTCAGGATCGGAATTTTTTGTCTCGAAAAACTACTTTTCATCATCGGAATTTATGACCACCACTGCAAATAACAACAAAAGGGCTGTTCTTCGTGTCCGTCCTGGGCAATTTATCGTCACACCTGCGATCGAGCGGGTCGCAATTCGGGCGTTGCGTTATCTGGCATCCGGGTTTGCTATTCACTTACGTGGCCCAGCCGGCAGTGGGAAAACAACCTTAGCCATGCACCTGGCTAACCGCCTAGATAGACCAATCATGTTGATTTTCGGAGATGATGAATTTAAAAGTTCTGATTTGATTGGTAGTGAATCCGGTTACACCCATAAAAAGTTGCTGGACAATTACATTCACAGCGTTCTGAAAGTTGAAGACGAATTTAAACAAAATTGGGTTGATTCTAAACTAACTCTAGCTTGTCGAGAAGGCTTAACCTTGGTCTACGACGAATTTAACCGTTCGCGACCGGAAGTGAATAACGTCTTGCTATCTGCTTTAGAAGAAAAAATTCTCACCTTTCCTCCCAGCAGTAATCAGCCAGAATACCTGCACGTTCATCCCCAATTTCGGGCTATTTTTACCTCCAACCCAGAAGAGTACTGCGGAGTCCATGCGACTCAGGATGCTTTGCTGGATAGGTTGGTAACTATTAATATGCCAGAACCGGACGAGCTAACTCAAACCGAGATCTTAGCGAATAAAACAGGCATCAACAGACCAGATGCTCACTTAATTGTGCAGTTAGTTAAAGCATTTCGCTTACGTACAGGTGAGGAGAAGACCTCCGGATTGCGGTCTTGTTTGATGATTGCTAAAGTATGTGCGGAACACAATATTTTGGTATCACCAGAAAATTCTGATTTTCGGGAAATTTGTGCAGATGTGCTGTTGAACCGCACCAATTGGTCTGCTAGCGAAGCGACAATGATTTTTCTAGAACTACTCAACCACCTAAGCCTACAGACAATAGAGGAACTAGATAATAGTATCACATTAGAAGATACAGATGCGATCGCTGAAGGCGGGTTTCCAACCATCATTGATTCTGACTTTAGCACTCTTGATGGAGAAGTGCCGCAACAGCCAGTAGTAGACATCTCCGAAAAAGAATGTAGAGACGTCGCACTGCTATGTCTCTACAAGGGTTCTAAGTAACGCATATTTAATTTCTGGAAATGTCTAGTAGATAGTTCTATTCTCTAGAGCCATTGGGCTTGGTCAGCAAGAATAACCGTGCATATACCTATTGAAGAGCCGAATTAATCGTGACTACTACCCCACTACACTCAACACGTCCTCAAACTAACTCAAATCGAGTAGTTCCTACATCTACACAAGGCTCCACCTTAGCGGATATTCTCGAAAGAGTTTTAGATAAAGGAATTGTGATTGCTGGTGACATTTCTATATCTATTGCCTCAACTGAACTGATACATATTCGGATTCGCCTGTTAATTTCTTCAGTTGATAAAGCTCGTGAGATGGGTATAAATTGGTGGGAAAGTGACCCCTATCTCAGTACTAAAGCTCAACGTTTATTTGAAGAAAACCAACAACTTCAACAACGGCTAGAAAGTCTAGAAACACAACTACGTTCACTCACATCTGCAAGTGTGAAAGATGATGACTCAAGTCTCAACGATTGAATCGAATTAAAGAAATTTAGAAAAGTTAGATAGCATCATGACAATGGTTTGTACTCCAGTTGAAAAGTCTCCCTCCAAGCTACCTAGCACTTCTAAACCTAACAGTAAAGCAGGTTTAGCTCCTTTACTTTTGACTGTAGTGGAACTAGTACGCCAGCTAATGGAGGCACAAGTAATTCGGCGCATGGAACAAGACTCTCTCAGCGAATCTGATTTAGAACGAGCAAGCGAAAGTTTGCAAAAGTTAGAAGAACAAGTTTTAAACTTGTGTCAGATTTTTGAGATTGAACCAGCAGACTTGAATATAAATTTAGGAGATGTTGGTACTCTTTTGCCATCACCGGGATCTTATTATCCAGGTGAGATTGGGAATCAACCTTCTATACTAGAACTACTAGACCGTCTTTTAAACACCGGAATTGTTGTGGATGGTGAAATAGATTTAGGTATAGCTCAACTCAATCTCATTCATGCTAAGTTGCGGTTAGTTTTAACCTCAAGACCGTTGTAATTACAAATAGGACTTACGCAACTGGCACACTAAGTAAGTTGGCGCAATTAAAGTTAACTGGCTAAGGCTGTCATTTGTCATTGGTCATTTGTCATTAGTAAAGGTTTTAAGCTTCTTTATGTTTCATAACATAGTTGATTTTTTTCGCACCAACGTACTTAGAACAAGAATGAAGGTGGTCAATAGTCAATAATCCACAGTTAAAAGTTAAATCAAGTTGGACTATTGAGTATTGACAGCCTTATGAATAAATCTCTGACATTTGCGTAAGCTTTGATAATTCCTTTAGTTTGAGTATTCTTTAGCATTATGACATTTGGTCTTTACGTATACGGTATTTTTCCTGAGCCAATTCCAGCAACAGTTGTTCTTAAAGGATTGGATTCTCAACCTGTCTATAGTCAAGTAATTGGTGGATTTACTTTTTTATATTCCGAGGCACAGCAGGAAAAATATTTAGCTTCTCGACGCAATTTAATCAACCATGAACAGGTTCTAGAACAAGCTATGCAAGCTGGATTTAGAACCTTACTGCCTTTACGTTTTGGATTAGTTGTAAAAAATTGGGAAACAGTAGTTACACAACTACTTCAACCATATAAAGAGCAGTTACAAGAGCTATTCCAAAAATTATCTGGACGCCGAGAGGTCAGTATTAAAATTTTCTGGGATAGCAAATCTGAATTACAAGCATTAATGGAGTCTCATGAAGACTTGAAACAAAAGCGAGACCAAATGGAAGGAAAGCCATTAAGTATGGAGGGGGTAATTCACATTGGACAATTAATTGAAAGTAATTTAGCAAGTCGCAAAGAATCTATAATTCAAGTGTTTTTTAATGAGTTAAAACCATTGGCAAATGAGATTATCGAAAATGAACCAATGACAGAAGACATGATTTATAACGCTGCCTTTTTGATTCCTTGGGAAGACGAATCTATATTTAGCGAACAAGTGGAAGCGATTGATCAAAAATTTGGTGAACGTTTACGCATTCGCTACAACAACTTTACTGCACCTTATACATTTGCTCAAATTTATTCATAGGAGTCAATATTATGCTAGGGAAAATCTTACTATTGCCAATTAGTGGTCTTATGTGGATTGGAGAACAAATTCAAGAGCGCACTAACACTGAATTTGATGCTCAAGAAGATCTCCATAAACAATTATTAATTCTGCAATTAAGATTTGATATGGGCGAACTTTCTGAAGAAGATTTTGATATTCAAGAAGAACAACTTCTGTTAAAAATTCAATCTTTAGAAGAAGAGTCTCGCCTGGATCTAGAGTCCGAAGAAGATGAAGATTATCCAGCACAATCTGAGTTTATAGATGTATTTGAAGAAAATGAACTTAACCAAGACCAATGCGTATTTGTAAAAGAATATGAAGACAATGAAAATCTAGTTTTATCGCCCTAGTAAGTAGTGAACACGAACTAGTTTCCAGAATGATTCGCTTGTAGTAAGGGCTTCAGCCCTGCTTTTATGCAACTTAGATGCTACTGCCCATAGGTGTCAACTTAACGTAAAACGGGCGGTTAGAAACCGCGTCTACACAAACTCTCACCCACCGACCTGGGTTTCAAAACCTTGATTTGACTCGCAAAGTTGATTTATTTACCCCTAGCTAGTTAATCTATATAATTAAACAATTAATAATCCGCGAAAGCTGGTTATTAATTGTTTAATTTCTATTCTGATTCTCAACTAACTTTGCAGAATTTTAGAGTTTAATATTCAATCTCAAAAGTCTGGTATTTCTTAGTTTCAAATAATGTTTTTGGACGCGCCACCGGAGGAACTGCTGACTCAAACTGACGCGATTGATGAATATTACTCTCTGTGGAATTTATCTGGCTTTGTAGGGTTAATAAACGTTGTTTAAGTAGCCCTGTCTGTTGCTCAATAAAAGCTAACTCTTGCTGAATACGTTGCTTTTCTGTGATTAGCTTATAAAGTTCTAATTGATTAGACGCTTCAGATTTATTTCGAGGCATCGTGCTAACTTTATGTCTAATAATTCCTTGATTACCTATTTTTTTCATGATACATTCCGGAATATTTGATATGTATTATAACTAAGATTTTAACAATGTAAATAGTTTCCTAAATTTCAGCATTTTTTTGATTTTTATGCCAAGATGATTGTTCTGGTGAGTGTGGGTTATAATTTTTAAGTTTTTTATCTGGTTAAAATCATGCGATCGCCAAATTTCTACACTTATGCCTTTATAAATACTCCTGATTTTCCTGTGAATTTACCAGAAGGCAATCTTGGTGAATTACGCTTAATTAGTGGCAATAAGCTTTCAGCTGTTGTAGAACCGGAAATATCTTTAGAAGCAAGCCAAAATAATGACGAAGAAATTATCAAAATGGTTTTAGCCCACGATCGCGTCATTTGTGAACTATCTCGTCAGATGACAGTTTTACCTTTGCGTTTTGGCACTTATTTTATTTCCCAAGAGACATTGTTAAATCATATAGAATCTCATGGTCAGGAATATCAAGAGAAACTAAATCACATTCAGGGAAAAAACGAATATACTTTAAAGGTCATTCCTCACAAAGTTGAAGAGCTTGCAAAGCAATCTGGAGCAAATGGAAGAGACTATTTTTTAGCGAAAAAACAACATTATCAGCATCAAAAAAGCTTTATTGCTGCCCAAAATGAGGAGAAATCTAATTTAATTAATTTCATAAAGGAAATTTATCAATCATCTGCGATCGTTCAAGATCATGCCGAAGAAGTACGGCTTCATCTTTTAGTTGATCACCATGATAAAGCTTTACTTTTAAAACAAGTGCTAACTTTACAAAAGAAATGCTCTCATTGGAATTTAATTTTGGGAGAACCTCTTCCCCCCTATCACTTTATTTAATTATTACTAACAAGTTTTTTGGGAGTTTTTAATTTAATTATGAACTACTACGATTCATTACATTTAGTTATGTTTAGCGGCAAAGGTGGGGTTGGTAAAACTACCATTTCTTGCACTTTTGCGCGTTATTGGGCGAGAAAGTTTCCTGAAGAAAAAATTCTGTTAATTTCTACAGATCCGGCACATTCTTTAGGTGATGTATTGCAATCAGAAGTTAAAGATATTGCAGTACCATTAACAGATTTACCTAACTTGAGCGTTCAAGCACTGGATGCTCAAAAATTGTTGTTGGCATTTAAAGCCAAATATAGCCACTTTTTAGAAATACTGATAGAGCGTGGTAGTTTAGCTGATGGGGGCGATTTAGCACCAGTATGGGATTTAAACTGGCCTGGTTTAAATGAATTAATGGGGTTGCTAGAAATTGAACGTTTGCTGGTTGAAAAAGAGGTAGATCGTGTAGTTATAGACATGGCTCCTTCTGGTCATACCTTAAATTTATTAGGCTTAAAAGATTTTTTAGATGTTATTTTAAATTCCTTAGAATTGTTTCAAGAAAAACATCGGGTAATCACCAAAACTTTTACAGGTAGTTATACGGCTGATGAAATCGATAACTTTTTAGTAGAAATGAAAACTGAATTAGCAGAAGGTAGACGTTTACTGCAAGATGAAAAGTTTACAGGTTGTTTGGTTGTAGGTATTTCTGAACCGATGTGTTTTTTAGAAACTGAGCGCTTTCTGAATAGTTTAGAAACCTTAGAAGTTCCCTACGCCGGATTGTTCATCAATCGAATTTTGCTAAATTCGGAGCTAGAACCAGACCGTTATGCCGAACAGCAAAATCTACTGAATAAATACTTAAAACTTACCCCTAATCACCCTGTTTTTACCTTACCGCAGCAGAGAGTAGAACCCTTGGGTGGGGTGGCATTAGATTCTCTAGCGTCCCAAATTCAACAAATTGAAACTGTTGAACTTGTTCCACAACCAGTGATTCAATGGCCTGCGAAAGTTTTACCTAGCTTCCATGATTTTGTCAATGAAGGATGCCAACTAATTATTGTTGGTGGTAAAGGAGGTGTGGGTAAAACGACGGTAGCAGCTGCGATCGCTTGGGCTTCTTCTCAACAACATCCAGATAAGAAAATTAGAGTAATTTCTATAGACCCAGCCCATTCTTTAGGAGATGCCTTTGGAAGAAATCTAGGACATGAACCTATATCTTTAGCATCTAATTTAAGTGGGCAAGAAATTGATGGTAATCGACTTTTAGAGCAATTCCGTGCAGATTATCTGTGGGAATTGGCAGATATGATTAGTGGTGAAGGTTCGCAAACAGAGACAACAGTAAATGTTGCTTATGTTCCAGAGGCATGGCGGCAGATTATGTCTCAAGCTTTACCGGGTATTGATGAGATGCTAGCTCTAATTACTGTGATGGATTTATTGGACAGCAAACAGCAAGATTTAATTATTTTAGATACAGCACCAACTGGTCATCTATTGCGATTTTTAGAAATGCCATCGGCTTTAGGTGATTGGTTATCTTGGATATTTAAACTGTGGATAAAATATCAAGATGTTTTGGGCAGAGTTGATTTTATTGGACGCTTACGGCATTTACGCCAACAAATTGTCCAAGCACAGAAAAAGTTAAAAAATCATCAAGCTACTCAATTTATTGGTGTTATTCAGTCAGAATATGCAATTATATCCGAACACATACGCTTAACAGAATCTCTCAAAAAGATGGGAGTTGAGCAGCGCTATGTAGTTCAAAATCGCTATAGTGAAAAACTAGAAATTGATGGGAGTTTATTTCCAGCGCAAACTATGATTCGTCTACCTGGTTTACCCCGTTATGTGGAGCCTATAGCCCGAATTGAAGGGGCAGCAAATCTTTTATTTGAATTCGAGAAATTAACTGCAAATAAAAGATGATCACGGCTAAATAAGTAAGTCGGTGAGAATAAATAAAACTATAGGAATCCTACTTGAATCTTGCTCAGTATACTGAGAAGTCAAGCTTTGTATGTCAAGCTTCTATAGGACTCATATTTGATTTTTGAAATACACGTAGTAGCGTGTCAAGCCTAAAATGATGTAATAAACGTAGGTTGGGTTAAACGAAGTGAAACCCAACACCGAGATCCACGTTGGGTTTCGCTCGGCTCAACCCAACCTACTAGCTATGATTCGTCTACCTGGTTTACCCCGTTATGTGGAGCCTATAGCCCGAATTCAAGGGGCAGCAAGTCTTTTATTTGAATTCGAGAAATTAACTGTAAATAAAAGATGACCACGGCTAAATACAAGTAGAATTATCGAGATTTATGGAGTTATTATATGAGTGATTTATTCAAGGGATTTGAACAGTTAATTGAACTAGTTAAAACTTTAGAAGAAAAAGCAGAAAAGGGAGAAATTAAGACGGATTTCCAGATTAACTCCCGTTCCATGAGCAATATTCCTCGGTCTGGGAATATACCGCGTCCTAATAATATGGCTAACGATATTGGCACAAGCCGTATCCGCACCCAACCCTCTCCTAATTCTGATCCAGGAAAAGGAGAGACATCTGACGTTGTTGTACCACCTGATTCTCCTTCTGGTAATGCTTTGAAAGATATCGGGGGACTTGGTGAGATTCTCAAAGAACTTAAAGAACTCATCGCTATTCCCTTAAAACGTCCTGACTTGCTGGCTAAATTGGGGCTGGAACCAACCAGGGGTGTACTTTTAGTTGGGCCTCCTGGTACTGGTAAAACCCTAACTGCGCGTGCTTTAGCTGAAGAACTCGGCGTTAACTACATTGCTCTTGTGGGGCCGGAAGTCATCAGCAAATATTATGGTGAAGCCGAGCAAAAACTTCGGGGCATCTTTGAGAAAGCTGCTAAGAATGCTCCCTGTATTATCTTCATTGATGAAATCGATAGCCTCGCTCCAGACCGCAATTCTGTAGAAGGTGAAGTGGAAAAGCGCGTTGTGGCTCAACTATTGGGTCTGATGGATGGTTTTTCTCAAAGCCTTGGTGTGATTGTTCTGGCTGCAACGAACCGCCCAGACCATCTTGACCCAGCTTTGCGTCGTCCGGGACGATTTGACCGGGAAGTCCAGTTTCGCATTCCTGATGCTAAAGGACGCAGAGATATTCTGGAAATTCTCACCCGCGCCATGCCTTTAGATGAAACGGTTAACCTAGATGTCATCGCTGAAGGGGCTGTGGGATTTGTGGGAGCCGATTTGAAAGCTGTTTGTCAAAAAGCGGCTTATACAGCCTTGCGTCGGCAAATTCCTTCGATTGAGGGACGAATTCCTGAAAAAATGACGGTTAACCAAGCTGACTTTTTGCAAGGACTCAAAGAAATTAAACCGGCTGTGTTGCGCAGTGTAGAAGTGGAAGTTCCTCATATCGCCTGGGAAGATATTGGCGGTTTGGATAAGATTAAGGAAACCCTACGGGAATCAGTAGAAGGGGCGCTACTGTATCCAGAACTTTACCTGCAAACTAAAGCACTAGCACCCAAAGGAATCTTGCTGTGGGGGCCACCGGGGACAGGAAAAACTTTATTAGCCAAAGCTGTTGCTTCCCAAGGCAAAGCTAATTTTATTAGTGTCAACGGCCCGGAATTACTCACCCGTTGGGTAGGTGCGAGTGAACAGGCGGTGCGGGAATTATTTGCTAAGGCGCGTCAGGCAGAGCCTTGTGTAGTATTTATTGATGAAATTGATACTTTAGCCCCAGCACGCGGCAGTTACAATGGTGATTCAGGAGTGAGCGATCGCGTAGTCGGTCAATTACTCACTGAGTTGGATGGTATAGAAGTGGGAAGCACTATCTTGGTGATTGGGGCGACCAATCGACCTGATGCTCTTGACCCAGCTTTGTTACGAGCTGGACGCTTGGATTTACAGATGAAGGTAGATTTACCAGATTTAGCTAGTCGCTTGGCAATTCTGCAAGTCCATAGTCAAGGGCGACCCTTAGAAGATGTGGATTTAAACTATTGGGCAGAGATGAGCAAAGACTGGAATGGTGCAGACTTAACTTTACTGTGCAATCAAGCGGCGGTAGAAGCAATTCGTCGTTTTCGCTCTCAAGGATTGACAGAGCCTTCTGATATCAGGATTACTACTGATGATTTCAATTATGCTTATCAAGTTCTAACTCAACAGCGCCCAGATTAACTCTCTGACTTTTCACGGTATCTGGAAAACCTCTCTTCTATTTCTCTCTCCTAAAAGGAGAGAGACTTTATTTTCAGGACATAAATGTTTTAGTTATGTCTACTTTACAGTTCTACAAATAGAATAAGTAGGTTTCTTTTTTCCTATAATAAGGACAATATTAGGCAATAGTCAAGAATTCAGAGGAAAATGAACATGGAAGGGAAAGAAAGAAAGTATAACAGTCAACTTGAAATTAGCGATTTGATTGATGGTGCTGTGAAGAATGCTATGACACGTCGCAACGAAGTTTTGGATTCAGAAGAAACTTTGTTATCTATGTCTGACGAGGAAGCAAAAAGCGTTACAGGTGGAATATCATTGAATCCCACAATAGTTTGGAAGCCTTTTACTCCTGTTGTTACAGCAGGAATCATAATAAGACAAGACCCCTGCTGTGCTGGCGGCGTTGGCATAGTCATTAGTTAAACCTTTGTGAGAAATCCGGGCTTATATTCATAAAGATTCTCTCCACTGGAGGCTCAATTGATGGAAGATATTGCTGTTGATAAAACTACACTTTGCCCCAGTGCTAGACCGGAATCGGAGGATAGTGTTGTTTTCGGAATCATCAGTGGAACAGTTGCAGAACCCCGTGTAACTTATCTTAAACAGCCCTTGCCTATCACGGATGAACTGATAGCAAAAGTTAGTCCAGTTACACCAGCCGAAGTTTTTCGGACGGCATCAGCTTGTGCTACTAAAGGTTGCCAGCATTTTGATGGACAAGATTGCCGTCTAGCAATGCGAATTGTAGAAAATTTACCTCCAGTAGCAGAAGAACTACCCCCCTGTTCCATACGCCGAAATTGTCGGTGGTGGCAGCAAGAAGGCAAGGCAGCTTGTATGCGTTGTCCGCAAATGATTACAGATAACTACAACGCATCTGAATTAATGCGTCAGGTGGCTGCGCCTACTGCTGGTTAAGGAAATCATCAGACTAGAGTTTGGACTAGGGCGTGTTTTCAGAGTTAAAGACCAATACGCTTGGCTTTGTGGATAATTGTAGGTTGGGTTGAACTTTAGTGTTACCCAACAAAAGCCCGAAAATGTTGGGTTTCGTTCCTCGACTACACATTTTTATTTTTGGGCTTAACCCAAGCGTATTGAGTTAAAGACGGGCTAAAAGGATATTTGAAAAGTATTTCACTGTGACTTTAGGCACTTTTAGATCCCCCAAATTAAATATGCGTTACCCAGAACCCTTGTAGAGACGTAGCAGTGCTACGTCTCTACATTTTTTTTCACTCCTATGTCTAATGGTAGGAATTTTTCAAATTTTGCAACCACACTTCAAACAACGAGTCCATAATTTGTTCTCTCACTCCTTGATTCAATTCTATGGGGAACCACTTTTCCGCTCTCAGAACGTGATACCCTACTTTTGTTTGCACAGGGCCAATAATTTCACCTTCCTTAGCTTCGGCGAGAGGTTTGGCAATTTCCGGTATCAGTTCTACTAAATAGCGAATTCCTACAAAGCCACCATTTTCTTGCGACTGCTTACCCTTAGAATGTTCCAAAGCCAAAGCACAGAAAGAAGCTTGTCCTTCGCGGAGGATTTGCACGATTTTCCAAGCAGTTGCCAGGTCAGTAACCAGAATTTGCGATAGCGCCACCCGTCTGTAGTTGTCGCGGTTAGAAACATAAGTGCCATCCACTGTTGCACCGAAGAGATGTTCTTTAAGCTTGTTCTCTAACAGTGTGACTTTAATTCCTTGCGACCATTCCTCTACACTAATACGTTGCTCCTCCAGCCATGCACTAGTTTCTGCATTTCCCCATAATTGGCGTTCCATGCGAAAAGCATCGCCAGCAGCTTGCCATTCATCATCAGATATTTCAATTCCCAACTGGTTGCAGTGGAATAAAACTAATGTTTCACGTTCAGTGGCGATCGCTATTTCTGCAAATCTAGCAGAATGACGCAAATATGCCAAAATTTCTGCATCGGTTGCTGGATGAGCTTGCACGGGTTCGTTGGTTAAAATATTGAGGGGTAAAGTTTGTTCTAATTGTTCGGTCATGGGTTGATGATATTTAAGTAATATAACGCTTCTCGTTTAGATGCAATACACTTTGACCTGACTTCCATTCCTCTCTCCTAAAAGGAGAGAAGCTTACTCCCCTTCCCTTGCAGGGAAGGGGCTGGGGGTTAGGTCTGTATTCCATGCAATTGAAAACCGCTATATGTGTTATTTCTATCTACTAAGTAGCAAACGTTCTCTAGGAATTTCATGAGGTTTGATGCGGTTGCGATGTAAGTCACCGTAAAGGTTGAGGTAGTCGATTTCTTCAGGGGTAAATTTGCCCTTTTGCACAGCCCGAATCGCTGCATCTACTTGTTCACGAGTTTGCCAACCTGCTAAGGCAACATCTACAGGATTTTGACTTAAAGAATAGCGATATAAATCTGGGACTGAAGGTTGCCAGCATCCAGTTGGTAGACTAGCTGGGGGTTCCCAGAGGGCACCAGCCATACCTGATGACTTAAAGGTGACAATCCCTGGTCGATGGGGATCGTTGGCATCCACATGAGGGAAAACCTTTGTTTGGGCTGTACGATGTGCCACGTTGTGCCTCACCATCACAACATCCAATAAAGGGCTATTTACCCACTGTTTTGCTAAATCGTGGTCGTGAAAAGAAGCACCAATATAGCGCACTGCACCCATTTTTTTCAGCTTTTCGGATACGCCAAACATTCTTTCCATTTGGCGCTGACACACTGTATTGGGGCCACGGATATCATCAGAGGCGCTAATACACTTCTCGAATGCAGGATGATTATGCTCATCAATCCAGCCCCAAAAAAATACATCAACGTAGTCAATACCCAGGTCGATAAATTGATCGTACAAATAGCTGACTACTATGTCTGGGGTTTTAACCATGTAACTGACAGTTGCCAGAACTACCTTTTCACGCATTGAGGAACCCCGTCCGCATAATTGGCGGAGTGCAGGACGCATGGAACTATAAATATATTGATGAAAATCGCTGGAGTAGAAAAAGTAGTTAATGCCTTCGTCGAAGGCGTAAAGGGTATCTTCACTGGAGATGTGGCCTCCACCTCCCAATCCTAAACAACTCACAGTTAAGTCAGTCCGACCAAGCTTGCGGTAAAAAGGTAGATCTGATTGAGCAAATCTACTATTAGCAATGGCAAGTTCCTCGGCAGTTGTTAACTGCGGCTGAAAATCATGAGTCTGAATATTAGGAGTAAGATTAGTAATTTTCATAAATTTAAAGCTGAGTAAATATCTTCAGACTTGGCATTGAGGTAAGGACGTTCCAGGTCAATTTCCAGCGCAGAAAATTGTGCCAAAATCGATGCCATCCGACCTTCTGGCGAATTATCCTCTTGCTGCCAAGCTTCTATCAAACCATTGGTTATAATTTGACAGCGATTTGTCCCAAAGCTTTCTTTTTCGCCAAATTTTTGGTTTGGTTCTTCTGCGATCGCTAACCCTGGTGCAATAAGTTTAGTAAATAAGGGGACTTCTGGCAGAAAATGGGATTGGTGTTCTGCATACACCTTTTCTAGTATTGAATGTACAGCTTCATAGTTGTTTTTGTCAAAGTAAAGCACTGCCGAGTCATGACGCCCATAATCTGAAGGGTTGTATAACGCTTTAAAATTGAAAGGTAGGGCGATCGCATTAAGCTGGGTAGTCAAGCTTTCCATGACTGCAACTGCACCATCAGTAGTTAAGTTGAAATAGACTCGTACTATTGAATCTTCACCACTGTAAGACCCGGCATTACTAACTGCCATGTAAAAACCATTTTGCACCAAATTCTTGGGCAGTTTGATCGCAACTGGGTTCCCCACAGTCACAGCTTCATCTTGCGGTTGTAAATGTTTACTGCGCTCAATATGCAGAGTTAAACCACTTTTGTGTACTGCTAAAGCCCCATCTGACTCTTCTTTCACCACCAGCCAATTGGGACTAAAGTAGCCTTCACCCTTGTTACTTTCATGGAGGCGATTGTAAAACACCAGATCCACCCCTAGAAAGGTGTTATTTTCTAAATTTTGATTAACTGCTAAATTTGTTGTTTCCCCATCAAGTGCTAAAGCACGTTTTAAGGAACCATTGTAATAAATACCGTAGAGAAAATTAGATAGTTGGGCGTTTAAATATTTATCTTGTACATCTAAGGGCAATTGCTGAAAGCGTGAGAGTGTCTCATCTGTTATTTCTAGAGGTTTATAGTCGGGATGGCTAATACAAAATTTGGATTTTATTTCAATTTTATTAACAATATCTTGCAATGAACGCTGCAATGACTCTGGAATAGCTGCTAGTTGTATTGGCAACGGATCTAGTAGTTGCATAAGTGTTTGCCCTTTAACTAAGGGGAGATAAGCTTGTGGATTTGATGCTCCCACGGCTAATTAAGATACCACATATAGGAGAGAGAATTCCTTAAGGAATATTACGACTACAGGGGTATAAATCAGACCAATGTATTAAGAAAGTTAGCTGTCTTTACGTAGTGGAAGACTCTGACTAAAGTCTCTTAAACCTAACCCCCAGCCCCTTCCCTACTAGGCTTGGGGAGCCAACCTTCTCAAAGCCCCTCTCCGCTTCGGAGAGGGGTTTGGGGAGAGGTCTACCGACTTGTGCATACACAGTAGCAATTTATCGGAGGGCCCACTTTTCAAACATCCTCTTAAACCTAACCCCCAGCCCCTTCCCTACTAGGCTTGGGGAGCCAACCTTCTCAAAGCCCCTCTCCGCTTCGGAGAGGGGTTTGGGGAGAGGTCTGCCGACTTGTGCATACACAGTAGCAATTTATCGGGGGGCCCACTTTTCAAACATCCTCTGAGACCTAACCCCCAGCCCCTTCCCTACTAGGGTTGGGGAGCAAATCTTCTCAAAGCCCCTCTCCGCGTCGGAGAGGGGTTTGGGGAGAGGTCTTTATCGGGGGGTTAGGGGCGATCAATAAGTGCCTAAAATCATAGTCAATCACTTTTAAAACATCCTTTTAAAAGAGTGGGCTTTCTGCTCTCAACGCTATAAGTTCTGATGCTTGCATCCCAAAAATTGTCGGAATCGATGCTTCTGGACGGCACAATAAAGACTTAGCCACTTGCAGCATACAGATACCCGTGTTACCAAAAGATTTTTGGTATTGCAGGACTGATTGAATAGCGAGAATCAAATTCCAACCAGCAAACTGTACAACTCGTTGTAAAAAATCAGGACGATGCTGTAATATTTCTGGAAAGTGATTTAAATATGCGATCGCTAAAGCAGCAACAGAAGATTGTATCATCTCCAAGGGTGTCATTGCCATCCGCAAGGATTCATCGATACTCATGGTTTTGCTGGTAATCATGCTACCCAACCAGATATGCAAATAGCTACCAATGAGTGTACCTAAATCAAAAGCTGGATCTCCCCAACTACATCTTTCCCAATCAATTAATCGTATCGTGCTGTTGCCAATACCTTGTTCCCAATCATCAGCCACAAGGATATTATTTAATTTTAGATCATTGTGGGTTAAACAATTGGGTTTTAAAGAATTTCCCAGTTCGGCTATGGCTTGACCTAAACTGTCATATCGTTGATAGAGAGAAAAGAATTTCATCCCATCAGCCGGAACAGAACCAAAAATTTCTGGGCTAATTCGTCCCAAATCTTTAACTAAATGCTTAACCGGATCGCTGGCTTCATTTTCTTTTGAGGAAGAGAAAAAATCTTGATAATCTTTATGATTGAAAGTTAAGCTATGGATGTGGGCTAATATTGTGCCTATAGCAGAGGCGATTTCTAAGGGAAAAATATTTTCCTTACCATAGAAAGCCATCAGATCACGATAGTTATCTAAGTAATTAAAAATAATAATGGAATCATCGGGATTAAAGTTAACTCCCTCTGATATCCACTCGCGCATTTGACTTAATTCTGGGAATTTCTGGACAAATTCCTGAATTTGCCATTCTCGCAAAAACTCACCTGCTGGTTTTCCTTCTCGGTTAAGAGGTTCTTGCTTGACCAGTATTTTACGCCCATTTGGGAAGTTTAGCAATAAATTAAAATTTTTGGCTAATTTAGGTTCAATCTGCGTGTGAGCCTGTTCTTCTGGCGTACAGATATCATACTTGATTAGATAATCAAAAATGTTTTGGAAACTCAGAGAAAATGCCATACTTCAACAAGTAATTGAATAGTTGAAAATGCCAAAAAGGTTTAGCTAATACCAATCCGATATTAGGGTGTATATAATTAAATTAGCAATTTATGTAAGGTAGATCAAAAAAGCAAAAGACCCAGCCATTTCAATGATTTTTTTAGGAAAACCAAAGTATTTTTGCGCTTTGCCCTGAAGGGCGAAAGCGATGGCTGGATATTTTGTTACTTGTAAGTTCTTGACAAGGATTAAACTTAGTTTTGTTTAACCTGGATTTGATTGTGATCTAGTACCCAGATTAACCACCACCAACTATTGACACGATGTTAGTATCGCCGACAACTATATTAGTTTTGCTTCTGACTATAATTCTGCTTGCACCTATTGTGTTCGCCATTTCTTGAGCGCCGAGGTCTTTGAGGAAGCTTTCAGAATCTTGGAACAATTCAGAACCAGCAGGACGTAATTCAGAAATTTTAATGGAAGCCATGATGTTTTTCCTTGAATAAAATGGTTTGAGCAACTTGGTTTAGAGAATTAAACGTTTGTTTTGTTTAATCCTTGATTTTATTGTTATTGAATCAACTTTCAAAATCAAGCTTTTTAAATCACCTTTCGAGACACAACTAAAACTTTTATGTCTCGAAATTAAAATATTGCTTTGGCAGTAAATTCTATTGGGATAGAGCTTTACTACTTGTGTATACACCGTAGCTTTTTAAGGGAGGTTGGGGGGATCAATTCAAAATCTACGCAGTATTGATTTCTAGCGCTCTTTTATTCCTCTGGTTATAGAATAGACATCTGGTGAAATTGAATATGCGTTACCCAGAACCCTTGTAGAGACGTAGCAGTGCTACGTCTCTACATTATTTTTCACCAGATGTCTAATATTAAAAGCCTAGTTTTTTCCTGCTTAGTTCCGAACAAAGATTTGTTGTTTGGGTTGATAAAACAAGGCTTTCAACAACATTCAAGGTCAGCATATTTTTTATCTCGCCAGAGACATAAAAGAACGCTAGGTTGGGTTTGAGGCGATGCGTTACCCAAAAAAAACCCATTAGATTGAAAAAGTCAATATTTTATGAATATTTTTACAGACATTAATATAGTAGTTTTGTCTTTTAAGAGACTTCCAATAAATAAATTATTCAATCTTGTGGGGCGATGGTGTCGCCCACCCCACAAGATTGAATAATTTGTAGGTTGGGTTGAGGAACGAAACCCAACATTTTGAAGGATTTGTTGGGTTTCCCTTGGCTCAAGCCAACCTATGAATATTCAAAACCTTCTAGATCCCCCTAAATCCCCCTTATAAAGGGGGACTTTAATTCCGGTTCCCCCCTTTTTTAAGGGGAGTTAGGGGGGATCAACAATTGCCTAAAATCACAGCTAACTACTTTTCAAACAACCTCTAAGAGGAGAGTGAAGCGGAAAAACTTTTGTTGGTTTCAAAGCCTCTCCCCGTTTCGGGGCGATGGTATGGAAGCGGGGTTTCTAGTAGATTGATGGGTAAGCAAGTTCGTAGTCAGGACTTCAGTCCTTATTTCCCAAGCACTAAAGTGCTTACTACAAACCCTCAAAACCAGGGCTATTTCATTCTCATCTAGCCCGCCTCAGAATAAATTCTGAGTCTAATAGCGAAAGTCGTCTCAAGACGACTGAGAAAAGGTTATAGTCCGTTAAAACGGACTTTCGCTATGAGCCAGGAACTTCAGTTCTGGGTGATTTATGTCTAGAATGAAATAGCCCTGCCCTCAAAACTAACTTGACAGACTAAGTACGTTGGTGCGAAAAAAGTCAAGTATGTTACGAAACGTAAATAAGCTTAAAACCTTTACTAATGACCAATGACAAAGGACAAATGACAGCCTTAGCCAGTTAGCTTTATTTGCGCCAACCTACTTACTAGTATACTTTGCGACTTTTCAAACAACCTCTTAGCTCAACTTGATCCAAAATTAAGAACTTGGCTCTCTTGATACGGTAAAAGCCTAGCTTTTTGGGAAAAACTTTTTCTATGTCACTGATTCTCGGTGAAATAGAAAAAGTAAACCTACTGTACAACAAAGATTTCAGCGTCAACTTCAGCCTTGCCAAAAAATGGATAAAGTCGAGCTTAAGCTTTAGAATTAGAGCCTAACTGTTTCAAAACATCAACTTTAGCGATTTGTTTCTTTAGCCATTCAGAAAACAAATTTGAAACAATTTTTTGGTATAAAACATTATCCAATTCCACTTGGATAATCTCCTCCACCAAAATCAGGTGTACTCCCAAAGAAGTCACTATAGGTTTGAGAAGCTGCGGCGGTTTAGCCGCAAAAACAGCAGCAGAAATTTCTGGCTTCAAATCGTGACGATGCACTATCCCTCGATATCCTCCTTTGCGACGTAATTCCGTATCCTGGATGTATTTGTGAGCAACATCATAAAAACTGATCTCACCTTCCTTAATTGCATAAAAGAGTTCTATCGCCAAATCTTCATCATCCAGAAAAATCTCATATATGACGACACCCGCATAATCTAGCTGGTGTTCTAAGAAATAGGGTTCAACTTTATCTGCAAACAGATGAGTGGCTAACTTACTAGAAATGACGGTGTTGTGGACAATTTCTTCATAATCATCTATAGAAAGATTATGTTTTTCCAACCACGCCCAGGTATCATCAGCACTGTTGAGTTTGTTTATTAACCGGATTTGGTCTGCTACTTTCTGAAGTTCCTCTGTCTCTACTTTCAGATTCGCCTCAGATGCGGCATTTTCTACAATCTTGCGGGTAAGAATCCCCTCAACCAACTCAGGAATTTGGCAAGATAGCTTGACTTGAGAAAGAATATCTTCGTTGGTAATAGTGATAGTTTGTGACATGATGTTTCTGCTAAGTAAAGAAACGACGTTAAGCGTGAAATGTTGCCTATAAATATAAAAGGTTAGAGAAAAAACAGGCGATCGCTCAACACCTCATAATATTTTATATGCAACAAACATAACTAGTTTATTGACGCAATTGTAGCATTTTTGTCCTATTTTATGTTTTGACAAGCCTTTAATTAACAAAATAGAATAAAATCAATAACATATTTTTATTTGAGATGAAATATTGAAAATTTAATCCCAAATGAAAATAATTAGTTAGGAGTAAATTGCAAATGGCTAATATTACAATCTCTCAGTTGCATCCTGCTGGGTTTGATCTGTTCATGGATTCTGAAAGCTTTTTTAATGATCTAACAGATGAGGATATCAATATGACTAAAGGTGGAATTATAGCTACATTCCCCACTTTAACCCGCTTCACCCGCCCCACCCGCCCCACCCGCCCCGGCCCCATCAGCCCCGGCCCCATCAGCCCTGGCCCCATCAGCCCTGGCCCCATCAGCCCTGGCCCCATCAGCCCCGTCAGCACCACACTATTTATTAGCGTGAATTAGCCTACTTACAAGACTTTGGTGGTTTAAGTCATGTAGGGTGTGTTAGCAGAGCGTAACGCACCATTCCAAGCGTGTGGTGCGTTACGCTATCGCTAACACACTCTACGTGTATTTGAAAAATCAAATACTAAGTACCTATGCAAAATAAATTGTATATTATGGAAATAGTAATGTAAAATATCTTCTTGGTCACAAGAAGGTCAAAAAAATGCGATTTATTAAAGATTTAACTATTGATACAATCAAATTACTTAA
>NZ_JAIVFV010000118.1 GCF_020829445.1 Nostoc sp. CHAB 5836 | reverse complement strand
GTTTTTGGGGTTCATTAATAAATAAAACTTATCATAGAGCTAAGGCAATCAGCTTTTTTATATTCCCCAAAAAACGGTATCGTACACTACTATTTTTTAGCGATCGCAAAAGTTTTCGGTCTACTGAATTTTGATTCCCTACCGTCCTGCAATTCTCGACCTACGAGCAATCAGCGATAGTATCGACCTAGTAAAACTTGCTAACAAAACTGTAACTGTTGTCCTCAATGCTGTTCGTCCACGCGGTTCCTCAGCTAGTGAGGCCATTGAAGCAATCGCCACTTATGGAGTTGCAGTTGCCCCGATACAAATAGGACAACGAGCGGCATTTGTGCATAGCTTAACAGCAGGACAAACAGCCCAAGAATATGAACCTTCGGGTAGGGCTGCCGAGGAAATTGAACAACTTTACAAGTGGATGTGTAAACAAGTTAGCATATAAACATTTTTAATTGTATACAGGTAAACTTGTATTATCAGTTGAGAAGACATCATACTTTATGGCTAAAAAGAATCTTGCAGACGCTCTACAACTTGCATCTGGGAAAACAGCAACAACTGAACACTCTTCACTCCTTGTGCAGTCTGCTGATAAACCCGAACTGCCACCAAGCAGGCAGGGGAAAAAGGCGATCGCCGGTCATTTTGACCCGGCTGTATCTAAGCAGTTAAAGCAATTGGCACTCTCGCAAGACACTACAGTTCAAGCCCTATTAGCTGAAGCGTTAAATGGCCTGTTTGATAAATATGGTTTGAAGCCAATAGCCTGAGTCTGCGACAGGAGACACATGGAAATTAATTTAGGAGAAACGTTTCTCCTAACCCAAATTCAGCACAACCAAAAGACATTGGTCAAGGCATTATCCTTAAGTACCATTACCGTTGCGCTCCCGTGATTGCGATGTCGGGTGAGGTTGTGTATACGCGCCTTGGGTGAGGCGGTGGTTTCTGGTGCGGGAGTGAATACTGCTCACTATGTCAACTACCTGCATATATAATTACAAATATAATTTTCTTATCAAGCAACCAATATAATATTAACTGTTTTAATGATAGCTATTAACTGTCTTAACTGTCCTTGCATTCTCCTAAAAATCGTGAAATATTAGAACTATGAAGTGCGCTATAGATAAACTTCAAGCGGCTTCCAGCAAAGCATTTGTCACGTTGGACACTTGAAGCCAGCCACTATATGTGCTGCTGTAATAATATTCTGCCCAAGTCTAATGTCTTGAGGCGAACACTATTGTGCGCCCGTTGTCTTTTACGTTGACAAAGCCTGCGCTCATTCATTTTGACAATCTACTAATTTTCAAAGGTCAAATCATGGTAGCAACACTATTTAATGATTGGGAAAACAACAGAAAAAGAATAACGTGTCTTCTCAACTTGAATATCTACCATTGCAATATCTATAGCCCTATACATAAAAAATCTTTGTGATGATTATCGCATCATTTTTTATGCAGAATAAAGCTTGCTCATTTGTTATTGTTGTCTCACGATAGGAGGAAGATATGTTTCTAACAAAACGATTATTCTTAGGTGCTTTGACATTATCTTTAATTAGTTTGACTAGTTATCCATACAAAAGTTTAGCCAATTCTCAAGTATCTACAAACTCTTTACAAGAATTTTCCACTGGAAGCCTAGTAAGTTCTCTTCTAGATCCTCTTCTAAACCCTCAAAAATGCCCTACCAAATTAAGAGTTATTAACGCTGCGGTTCCTACTGCATCACCAGTTGATGTCATTGTCAACGGTAAAAAAGTTTTGGAGAATGTAGATTTTCGTCAAGCCAGTAAATATGTAAATGTAACACCAGGAAATATTCAGGTACTTTTTGTGCAATCTGGTACTCTCAGTACAATTGCTTCTAGAACCTTTACAGGAGCGCCTAATAGTGCTTATACAGTAGCAATAACAGGAACACTACAAGGCCCTTCAGGTCAACCATTATTTAATCAATCACCCTTTGTGATTCCAGAGGATTTAACACAGCCTAATCCAGGTAAATTTAAAGGACGTTGGTATCGCTTTTCGGAAACTAGTGCTGTTATAGATTTCCGTATTAGCAAATCCTCTAGCCCAAATGTGGATGAAACTCGTATTACAGACCTGATACCCAAAACTGCTATTCCTTACCCAGAACTTACGGCTGGTACATATAACTTTAATCCAGTTCTACCTGACCAATTTAACCCATTGATCAATAATGCCTTCAACCCACCAATCACAGTAGAAGTTGCCAATCAACAAGTCCCGGCCGGAGTCATTTTTGATGTAATTGCTACAGGTAATGGCTTAGGCCAAGCACCTAACTCACTGCTACTCACAACTGCCTCAACACAAACAGCGTCTCCTGATGCTAATGGGTGTAATCAGATTGTGCAGTAAGGGGTGTCGAGCTGATATTGAGCGTGTGTATCCTTTGATTTTGAGCCGATACGCTATTTGCTTAACAGTGTTGAGACAAGCCATTTCTTCAATAATTGCGAGTTCTTCATCAGTCCATTTTGTATTTATAATCTCACCTCCTCTCAAGATGCAGGTTTAGTAGAATGTTCTTTTAGACGGTTGTTTGAAAGGATCAGGACTTACGCAACTGGCACAGGCGATCGCTAAATTTTAGTGCGGATGTATTGAATAACGACGCCACTAGCACAGGGCGATCGCCAATAAATAGTACCTTGGTACTATTACCACTGGTCAAACTATTTATCAAATCAAGCATAATTTGCTGTCTAATTATTTAATTCAGCAACTAAAACGCCCAAGTATTCCGATGTGCTTGGTTTGATTTAAATTGTCCCGTGGCAGGGCTGCGCCCTGCCCGCTATTTGTGCCAGTTGCGTAAGTCCTGAGAGAGTGAGTTACTACGAGACAATGGTACTTACCAAGATTCACAGTTAGAAGCAGTTAGACAAGCTATATCTTCATTAATACCTAGTTTCTCAAAGTTACGGGTTCGTCGTTCTCCTTTAAGAATGACTGTAATAAAACAAGGTGAAGAACTGATAGTAAATCAGCTATCTGATGGCGAAAAATGTTTGCTGGCAATGGTGGGAGATTTAGCAAGACGATTGGCGATCGCCAACCCTAGTTTACCAGATCCACTCCAAGGTAGCGGTGTTGTTTTAATTGATGAAATTGAACTCCACCTACACCCTAAATGGCAACGAGAAATTATTCCGGCGTTGACAAGAACATTCCCCAATTGCCAATTTATTGTTACCACCCATTCGCCCCAAGTAATTAGCCAAGTCAAGCCTGAAGGAATTTATATTCTAGAAAAAACAGACGAAGGTGTTGTTGCTAGAAGACCAGAAAGGACATAAGAAAAAGTATTGGTACGATGAAAATTTGATGGTTTCACCTTTGGAAATAAACTGTGCTGATTTTTTTAAATATCCTGCTTCTGGTGAAATTAAACCTACAGATAATGCAGGTAAAAAAGCTATTGCTGAAACAACAATTAAGAAGCTTGCACTTGACATTGACAAACTGCAAAAAATGCGTAAAAAAGCAATTGATGGTGCATTGCTGGCTACTGAAGGTTTGACTGAAATAGAAATACAACTGCTTGCTGAAGGTTATCAAGAGTTAGATGCTAATGACCAATACACTCCCTTTTGCGCTGCAATTACCTATTTACTCAAGAATTATTTTTGATTCGCATTATACTAAATAGTATTAACTTAATTCTTACCAAAGAAGTATGATTCTTGAGGCTGTGATGCTTCTTGTTAAACCTGGTCTAGAATCAGATTTTGAAGCTACTTTCAAAAAAGCTTCTAAAATTATTTCCTCAATGGACGGATATTTATCCCATGAATTGCAAAAATGTATAGAAGTCCAAGGGAAATACTTATTACTTGTTAGATGGGAAACTTTAGAATCTCATACTGTAGGATTTAGAAATTCTGCTGAGTATGAAGAGTGGAAAAAACTTCTGCATCATTTTTATGAGCCATTTCCCACTGTTGAACACTTTCAAGAAGTGGAAATATGAAAACAACATCCCCGACTTTTTGGAAAAATCGGGGATTTGTGGTTCTATCACAATAACGTGAGTTCGACAAGTATTATTTGACCTCTCCCCCAACCCCTCTCCGACACGGAGAGGGGAGCAAAAGCTGAATTTTTCGTTGCTCCTCCCTTTCCGTTTCCCAGAGGCAGGCTGGGAGGGAGAGGTTCGTCGAATTCACGTCACAATATGGTTCAGTTATTGGTGTAGATAATTGGTATTTTAAGACGCGATAAATCGCGTCTCTACATGAGGGTTTTGGGCTTATCTTAACTGTATTGGGCTACATCACTCTACTCGTTGCAACTGCGTTACTCTTGGATCAACAATTTTCTGTCCCAAGCTGGCAAATTTAATTGCCACAGACATTTTATTACCTGTTCCGAAAACATGGGTGATTTCACCAAGACCAAAGGTTTTATGTAATACTCTATCCCCTACTTGCCAATTCTGCTTTGTATCTTGTTTTCCATTAGCAGTAGAGGCACTTTTAGTATAAGTTTGACGACTCAGGCGTTGAGTGGTTAGTAATTCTTCTGGTAATTCGTCGAGAAATTGCGATCGCATCGCAGGTTCACGAGAACCATACAAACGGCGTTCACGCGCGTGTGATAAATATAACCTCTCTTGGGCGCGAGTAATCCCCACATAACACAAGCGGCGTTCTTCTTCCAAAGATGCGGGATCACTTAGCGATCGGTAGCCAGGAAATAGCCCTTGTTCTAATCCCACCAAAAATACTACGGGAAATTCCAAACCTTTGGAAGCGTGCAAAGTCATCAATGAAACGGCTGTTTGTCCTTCTTTTAAGTTATCCAAATCGGAACTGAGGGCAGCGCTACTCAGAAAGTCTCTCAGGGAAACCTCTTGGTTTTCTTCTTGAAATTGCAGTGCGGCATTGTAAAGTTCCTGGACGTTTTGTACTCGTTCTGTGGCTTCATCTGTGCCTTGATTCATCAAGTCTTGAACGTAACCAGAGTCTTCTAATATTCCTTGCAAAACCTCAGTTACGGGAAGTGTCGCAATTTGTCCTTGCCAACGGCTAATCATTTCGGCAAAGCTATTTACAGTTTTTGTCGCCCTTCCGGCTAATGTATTAACTGATGTTTCATCGCTGAGGATTTCCCACAGAGTTGTCCCTAATTGTTGCGAGGCGTTCACCAAAGCATCAATAGTGGTTTTGCCAATTCCCCGCCGGGGAGTATTAATAACTCGCAATAAACTGACTGTATCAGATGGGTTAGCGATCGCTCTTAAATAAGCTACGACATCTTTAATTTCTTTGCGATCGTAAAACCTCATTCCCCCCACAACTGTGTAAGGAATTTGATATTTCACCAACAATTCTTCAAAGGGACGAGATTGGGCGTTTGTCCGATAAAGTATGGCAAAATTTCCCCAGCTTAACTCTGGATTTTGGTTTTCTAAAGTGCTAATCTGATTAATTACAAATGCCGCTTCTGCAAGTTCTTCATCGGCTTTGTGACAAGTAATTTGCTCACCCGGCCCCCGCGTTGCTTTCAGGACTTTATCAATCCGTTGGGTGTTATTTTCAATTAATTCATTAGCTGCTTGCAGAATGTTTTCACAAGAACGATAGTTTTCTTCCAGCTTAACCATCGTTCGGGTGTCATCATCTACCAAACCATCACCGAAGTCTTCCTGAAATCCTAACAAGATGGTAAAATCTGCCATCCGAAAGCTGTAAATTGATTGGTCTGCATCGCCGACAACGAAAACTGAGCGATTTTGCCATTCCCATGCGCTTTTTTTGGTTTCGCCATTAGTAACTAATAAATTAATGAGTTGATACTGAGTCCGGTTAGTATCCTGATATTCATCTACAAGAATATGGCAAAATTTGCGATGCCAGTAACCCAATACCTGCTCGTTTTGTTGAAATAATCTAGTAGGTACAAGAATAAGATCGTCAAAGTCGAGAGCATTGTTTTGTGCTAACTTATCTTGATATAAATTGTATACTTGGGCAATTACCCGTCCGCGATAATTGGGTTGTTCTTGCTCAAATTCTTGGGGGGATAAACCTTGGTTTTTAGCGTTACTAATAGCGTAGCGGACAGAGCGGGCATCAAACTTTTTATCGTCTAAATTTAACTGTTTATTGACGATTTCTTTGATCAGAGTCATCACATCTGACTCATCAAAGATAGAGAAATTGCGATTCCACTTGCGTCCTTTTTCGTCTACGTATTTTTCAATATCAAAGCGGAGAATGCGAGAAAATAAACTGTGGAAAGTGCCACACCATAAATCTTTGATAGTGTTTTTGTAAACTTGCGATCGCAATTGCGTTTGTTGATATTCTGTCAACAAATCCAACTTCTGACCGTGTTGTTTCATCGCTAGTTGTTCCGCAAACAGCCGTTGAATCCGGTCTTTCATCTCTCGCGCGGCTTTATTGGTAAAAGTAACCGCCAGGATATTTTCTGGATCAACACGGTGTTTCAGAATCAGATTCGCAATGCGATAAGTCAGCGCTCGTGTTTTACCGGAACCTGCGCCAGCAACAACTAGCAACGGGCCGCAGTAATGTTCGACAGCTTGACGTTGGCTGGGGTTAAGATGACTGAGAAAGTCAATGGTTGTTGTCATGGATGTGAAAAAGCGATCGCGCCTGGCGTCACATCAATAAGAGAGTCGCTATTGCCCAGGTTACAACATCCTAACGAAACTTGGTGAACAAAGATTGTCTGGCAATATTATTAACCAGAATGCTACTCTATCATGATTTATGTAGAACCAATAAAAAGCTATGCTGTCAGCCAAGGGCACATTCCAAAACGGTGTGGTTCATCCTAACTTTTCTCCAAAGAAAAGTTAGCCACTAGTTACTCCTGCGCGTTGTGTCGTAAAATCAGCGACGGGAATCAAACACTAAAAGATGGCGGGCAAGGTCTAAAATTCTTCTGTTATCAACAGTCCGACAATTCAGGTCATCTGCAAAAGCACACGAAAAAAGCTAACACCCTAACAAGAACAGCCCCAACCCTTCAAGGGTTGGGCAGCCAATCTTCAAAGCCCCTCTGTGCGTCGAAGAGGGGTTTGGGGAGAGGTCTGCCGACTTGTGTATACACCATAGCCGATAAATTGGGGGGGGGTTGGGGGGATCTAAGACTTTGAAAACAGTCCCTAGCCCGTGGTTTATTTCCTTGAAAAACGCTCTACATACCTAACTGAGAGTATAGTGACCAATAGGATTATTGACTTCTTGAGTACCCAATTGACATTGTGTAGCAATAGACGATACATCATGATTCAACCGTTAAATTTTTAAAGATGAAAAACTTCTTTAATTGCAGGTTTTACCAGTATAAAGAGGGGTGGATATGGATTTTAGCTTAATTGTATCCAACATTTTGAATCCGCCAATCCTGTTTTTCTTTTTAGGCATGACTGCTGTTTTTGTCAAGTCTGACCTAGAAATTCCCCCACCAGTACCCAAACTCCTTTCGTTATATTTGCTGTTTGCCATTGGTTTTAAAGGAGGGGTAGAACTAATCAAAAGTGGTGTCACTCAGGAAGTAGTTCTAACACTGCTGGCAGCAATGATGATGGCTTGCTTTGTGCCAATTTACACCTTTTTCATCCTGAAATGGAAATTGGATACGTACGATGCTGCTGCGATCGCAGCAACCTACGGTTCTATCAGTGCCGTCACTTTCATCACCGCTAGTGCTTTTCTCACGGAACTTGGTATTGCATTTGATGGCTACATGGTAGCAGCCCTTGCCCTGATGGAATCTCCAGCGATCATCGTTGGTCTGATCTTGGTGAGTATATTCACCGTCGATGAAAAGCGAGAGTTTTCTTGGCCGGAAGTTTTGCAAGAAGCATTTCTTAATAGTTCAGTTTTTCTCCTAGTCGGTAGCCTCTTGATCGGCGTATTGACAGGAGAACACGGTTGGCAAGTCTTAGAACCCTTTGCTCAAGGGTTATTTTATGGCATTCTCACCTTCTTTTTACTCGATATGGGACTAGTCGCTGCCAGAAGAATTAAAGACTTACAAAAAACCGGAGTTTTCCTGGTTTTATTTGCGATACTAATTCCAATACTCAATGCAGGCATTGGGTTGGTGATTGCCAAATTCATCGGTATGCCTCAAGGAAATTCGCTATTATTCGCTGTATTGTGTGCCAGTGCTTCTTACATTGCTGTCCCGGCGGCGATGCGGATAACTGTTCCCGAAGCAAATCCCAGCCTGTATGTTTCTACCGCTCTAGCAGTGACATTTCCGTTCAATATTATTGTGGGGATTCCGTTATATCTCTACGGAATTAACCTATTTTGGAGGTAATAATATGCACGTAGTTAAAAAGATAGAAATTATTGCCAACTCCTTTGAACTTGCCAAAATTTTAGATAGTTTAGACAAGTCGGGTGTACATAGCCATGCCGTAATTAGAAACGTTGTTGGTAAAGGATTACGAGGAACCACAGAAGATTTAGACATGACCATGCTTGATAATGTTTACATCCTGGCATTTTGTATGCCAGAAGAACTCAAGCCTGTTGTCGAAAATCTGAGACCACTCCTCAATAAGTTCGGAGGTACTTGCTACGTTTCCGATGTGATGGAAATTCGCTCTGTCAGATGTATTGCGTCGATATGAAGCATTTCATAGAACGTCGTGACTTTTTGAAGTTGGGAATGACTGGGGCCTTTGGAATGATGCTAACTGCCAGCGATCTACTTTGGCAGGTTAAACAGGCTAAAGCTGCCGAAATGCACCCAGAACCCACTCAATCCCTGAGTCCTGAAGAAGCGTTGCAAAAGCTGATAGAGGGAAATCAGCGATTTGTTGATCATCAACCCCAATACCCCGATCAATCTGCGCTGCGGTTGCAGGAAGTTGCTCAAGTTCAACATCCATTTGCAACTGTTCTTACTTGTGCGGATTCACGACTACCCACAGAAATTGTTTTTGATCAAGGCATTGGCGATATTTTTGATGTTCGGATTGCTGGAAATATTGCTACACGTGAAGCGATCGGCAGTATTGAATATGCGGTTGTCTTGTTAGGTTCTCCTCTGTTGATGGTGATGGGTCATGAGCGTTGTGGGGCTGTAACCGCAGCTGTAAAAAATGAATTATTACCTGGTGATATTAGTACTTTTGTTCGGGCAATTAAGCCAGCCGTAAAAAAGGTCAAGGGTCTTCCGGGTGACGCGGTTGAAAATGCTGTGGTGGCAAATGTGCAATATCAAATTGAACGCTTGAAGCACTCCAAGCTATTAACTAAGCAGGTGCGATCGGGCAAATTGAAAATTGTGGGGGGTCGTTACGACTTGGATACAGGCAAGGTAAGTATTATTACCTGATTTAGCAGATGATTCCCAATAATTAAACAATTCAAAATTCAAAAATCGTTGGAAGGTCAAAACGTACTGCACCCAAGTGAGAAGCCCTATATAGCCCTTCTCACTTGAGTGCAATACAGACCTAACCCACAACCCCAACCTTTGTAGCGTTGGGGAGTAAGATTCAACAAGTATCCGCATTATCAAGTAATACGGTTCACAAAAGGGCTGAAACTCTTTTTTTTACGAACCACAGAGGCGCAGAGAACACAGAGAGAAGAGAGAAGGAGGAAATGCTTAACTGAGAGGATGTTTGAAAAGTCCTCTTTTTGGTATCAAAACGTTCCAGCTCCCCCTAAATCCCCCTTAAAAAGGGGGACTTTGATTCCGGTTCCCCCTTTTAAAAGGGGGGTTAGGGGGGATCAACAAGTGCCTAAAATCACAGTCAAATACTTTTCAAACATCCTCTGAACTGTATTGACTTATCAAGTATCCGCATTATTCAGTTATCAGTTAATTTTTCCGTTGGGAGTTAGAGTCCCCCATTTCTAAAAATGGCGTGTTAAGGTCTCTTTCAAATCCCCGACCGAAACTGTGATAACTGATAACTGATAACTGTTCACTGATTCAAAGCCTCTCTCCTTAAAGGAAGAGAGGTTAAACTGTGTTGCATCCAAGGAAGAACCGCTATATTTACGCCATTACCATGCCGCCATCGACGTTAAATACTTGTCCGGTGATGTAGGTGGCGGCGGGGTCGGCGGCGAGAAAGCGCACCATTCCAGCGACTTCTTCAGGTTGACCGAAGCGACCGAGTGGGATGTATTTGAGAATATCTTCGGGGTTGTTGAGATCGCTGGTCATATCGGTGGCGATGAATCCAGGGGCGACGGCGTTAACGGTGATCCCGCGAGTAGCAAATTCTTTAGCAACGCTTTTGGTGAAGCCGATTACACCTGCTTTGGCGGCGCTGTAGTTTGACTGACCTGGATTGCCCATTTGCCCAGCAACGGAGGTAATGTTGATAATCCGCCCCGATCGCTGCTTCAGCATAATTTTACTGACGGCCCGTGTACATAAAAAAACACCAGTTAAATTAAGGTCTATCACAGCTTGCCAATCTTCTGGCTTCAAACGCAAAAGCAGGGTGTCACGGGTAATACCTGCATTGTTGACTAAGATATCCACACGGCTGAACTTTTCGATGACGGCGTTAACTAGTGCGTCTACTTGATCGATTTTAGAAACGTCGGCTTGGACAGCGATCGCCTGACCTCCCGCATCTGTAATTTCTGTAACAACTGCCTCAGCAGCTGCACTCGAACTGGCATAGTTGACAACTGCGATCGCTCCTTGTGTAGCTAATTCAATGGCGATCGCTCGACCAATTCCTCGTGATGCACCTGTGACAATTGCGACTTTATCTTGTAATAGTGTCATTTAATGTTCCTCAATTTGAGAAATACCGCGCTAATTATCTTATGGTGATTTCGGGAACATCTGAATATTGTCTGGATAAAATCTAACTCTTACAGGATGAGAATCTTGCTGGGATTTTATTTGGCGTCCTCATTTTTTTTATATCCTGTGCAATTTCCTCACTAATTGGAATAGACTAATAAGTGTTGCAACTACGCCCGTCGTAGACATCACTCTCGTAGATGCTTATATAATTATTTGGTTGCTCAAGATAGGTTTAAATACATATTTAATGCATATGCACAAACTAAAACAATATACGTATTTTATTATAATTATTTAAGATTTTTGCCTGTCAAATCAGTCTAGATTGACTAATCTAATATTTTTCCAACAAAAACCCATGAACTATACCGATTTTATTTTCTAAGAATTACTATTGAAACAAACAATTGAAAATCGGTATGTGTCGCATGGCAACTAAAAAGGAATTTAAGAGCTTTGAAGAGATGCTGTTTGCTTCTGATGTACCTGTATTAGTAGATTTTTACGCTGACTGGTGTGGCCCTTGTCAAATGATGGTGCCCATTTTAGAGCAAGTCAATGCCCAACTTAGCGATCGCTTACGGATTGTCAAAATCGACACAGAAAAATACACAGATTTGGCCACTCAGTATAAAATTGCCTCTCTGCCAACCTTAGTACTATTTAAGCAGGGTCAGCCTGTAGAGCGGATAGAGGGAGTGATGCAAGCACCGCAGTTGGTGCAATATCTACAGACAAAGATTTAAGCTAACACTTAGAATTTTGATTTTAGTTCTTAGAGGCGCGAAATATCGCGTCTCTTTCAGTAAACCCTAATTACCCGGACATGATATTACGCAAAAACTCTCTGAAACTCTTTTTCCTTTGCGTCCTTTTCCCCTTGGGAGACGCACTCGCGTTTGCGGTTCGTTTTTGGGTCGGTCGAGTAATAGGATTGAGCAATAGATTGGATTGGATTTTGCCTAAGTCAAGCATCACATTTACAGTAAGTAATATTTTTAACAAAACATTTGTAACTACCCTTGCAGTTTATTTACTCAAGGGCTGTTATTCTTATAGTTACTTCGGTCTGTCATAGCAGATAGATTATCCTCGCTAATATTTTTATTTATTAGCACTCATATACCATCGTGGTAATGTGGGTGCTTTTACTTTAATATAAGTTAGGACTTACGCAACTGGCATATTATTTCGAGTTTGTAGTGAACGCGAGTGCGTCTCGTTGGCGTGGTCACTGAGCTTAGTTGAAGTGCAGCCTAAGAAGAGAAGAGAGGACTAAAGTCCTCTTTCATCAGGGCTTCAGCCCTGACTACAAACTAAAAGCTTTTATTTTTTGTGACACTTGCGTAAGTACTATAAGTAACTTGTATCAATCTTAACAAAAATGTAAATAATGGATAGCTGCTTGCTCTCAGGGGAGACAAAGCACAGCTTTAGCTCTTTGGCGTTGTTCACGAATAAAAGGTAATTTACCCAACAGCTTATTAGCAGATCGAGTTAAGAGTTATGAAGAAACAGCTTTCAAATGTGAGATATGAGATACACAGTTCGAGTCAATAACCCGATTCCGCCCAGCACTTTTAGCCTGTAACAGACATTGATCAGCACGATGCAGCAAACTCTGTCCTTGCTCGTCATCTCCAGCTTGCAGACAGGCTGTACCCAGACTAATGGTGATATGAATTGTCAGTTTATTGTTGAGTGCAAATGGTTCGTCGCTGACTACGCGATTGAGACGACGGGCGACTAATAGTGCTTCGTCATCGGTAGTGTTAGCTAGAAGAATTACAAATTCTTCGCCACCATAGCGGAATGGTGTATCTTGACAGCGCAGATTGTGGCGCAGACGCTGACACAGTAGTTGCAAGACGCGATCGCCTGCTAAATGGCCGTGAGTATCGTTAACTTTCTTGAAATGATCCACATCCAGAATAATTAAACTCAGGGAAGTTTTGTGAGTTTTAGCTCTTTTAATTTGTCTGGGTAAATCCCATTCTAAAGCACGACGATTATTTAATTCTGTCAAGGAATCTGCTAAGGCGATCGCTGATAACATATCATTTGCCCGAATCATATCTCGGTATTTTTGTGCTTTCCGCAAGCCAACACTTAATTGAGCAAGTATTAAACCATGATTAGCGGTCAACTCTGCCGAGCTATAGTCTGTTTTTTCTTCAATAAGATGCCAAATATAAGCATCAGTCCCTTGTTTTAGTGCAGCAGCGCTCATCTCCAATTCCCTCTGCCAACCATACTTATTTCTATCATTAAGCTGCTGCAAACGATCCTCAAAAAGAATACAGTATATGCAGGATAGCTTTGCTTGGTCTCTCAACCAAGCGCACAGTTCCATACTTCCATCTAGGCTAGCCTGTACAAGTATTATATCGGGGGGTGTTATTTTAATCCGCGACACTGCCTGATTTAGATTGTCCATAACTTCTACACTAAAAGCAGTCGCATAAAGGATCTGATCTGGAAGTGTGGCGATAAAATTATTTTTTCCAAAGACCAGAATAGAAATCTTCATTGCTTTATTTTTTATTTTCAAAATATTAACCTAGTCAAACTTACTGCTCTTGTTGCCTAACACTCAATCAGATGTTTTAGGCTGAGTTATATTTATTGATATATGATTTTTTTTACACCGAATCTACAATCTTTTTCCAATTTTCATCTCCTTTGAAGGCTTTATATTTCCTATTGCAGTTTCTTAAACCTTCACTTATGACAACTAATGTCTTCTTTACAGAGTATTTTTAAAACAGTAAAAATACTGAATATTATTTGGATGTATAAAAACTCTTCCTGTGGTTTCTTAGGTGTTATTATCCTGATGAAATTACCAAAATAAAAATTTTTTAAGAAAGGTCATATTAGTTGGGCAAATTTCTTTTAAAAGAGAAAAAATAAAGAAATTATAAAAATTTTTATCAAATTATCAAAGCCAAGATTTTCTCATTGAATGAAAAATTTTATTTTCCATACAAAACTTCAGCCATTTTCTTGAGGAACTAGGCTTTGACCAAGTATTAAATTAGGAGTTGAATTGCAAAAAACAATGCAAATCAAATAGACAGCAAAACTCCCTCTTACTATGGTTAGTAGCGTTGTGACACTAAGATACCCTACAATTACATAGCGAATTTATCGGGTAAAAAGTTCACAATTTAAGTGAGGTATAAAACTTTGATTGACAATGTGTTAGCAGCAGAAACCAAATGTCTTTACTTAGACTTTATGTGCGTTTGTTTCTTTACTGAATTGACATCTTTGTTTTAATCTGGCACAACCCCATAAATCTAGAAAACAAAGCTAAATAAAAAACTCGATGTCAAAACCTGCCCCTAATGTGGGTAAATCAATTTGATTCCGCCTATAGAAAGGACGGAATAAATATAAAAAATTTTGTTAGCGTCGCCTGAGATATTAAAATTTTAACTTCTGTGAAAAGCTAGAATCGGATCAATAACCTTCAACAGTGTAACCAACAGCAACAATTATCTGTTTGATTAACTCCTCAGAAGCTGCGGATTGCACCGTGACAGTTCTACTCTAGCCTTAAGATCAAATCCACCTTGGCATCAGGTTCCATAACGTGGATAGACTCAGTAATTATTTCTGCACACCCCTCACAAGCAATATTTGATACTTTCAGTTTTAGTGCCATTTGTTACCTCAGTATAGGAATTTTAAAGTATTTCTTAAGGATTAATATTAAGCTATGAAAAGCGATGCCTACGATGGGCGTCGCTGCGGCGCATCCTGCCAGAGTCAGATTATGGTGTAAAAGCGTGCAAATCACTGCATTTTGCTCACCAACTAGCAAAATTCGCTGGCAGTAATATAAAACAAAATGCAAGAATATATAAAGCTATTTATGAAAATACACTTATCTAGTGCCGCTACGCCCAAGTCTAAAATTAAAAACATCTATGTATTCAAATCCCCAGTACCTAAGCGGTAACGAAATTCGCAACATATTTCTCAACTTCTTTGCCCAACGAGATCACCAAATTCTCCCAAGTGCCTCTCTCGTGCCAGAAGATCCAACCGTGCTGCTGACGATCGCGGGGATGCTACCATTTAAGCCGATATTCTTAGGGCAGCGCACACCAGAATTTAAGCGGGCTACGACTTCACAAAAGTGTATCCGTACCAACGATATCGAAAATGTCGGACGCACCAAACGGCATCACACGTTTTTTGAAATGCTGGGCAATTTCAGCTTTGGTGATTATTTTAAAGAACAGGCGATCGCTTGGGGTTGGGAAATCTCTACACAAGTCTTTGGCTTTTCCCCAAACAACCTGGTTGTCAGTGTTTTTGAAGAGGATGATGAAGCCTTTGCTATCTGGCGCGATCAAATTGGTGTGCCGGTAGCAAGAATTAAACGCTTGGGCGAAGATGATAACTTTTGGGCATTGGGGCCGACTGGCCCTTGTGGCCCTTGTTCCGAAATTTATTACGACTTCCACCCAGAACGCGGTGACGACAATATAGATTTAGAAGATGATTCCCGGTTCATCGAGTTTTACAATCTCGTCTTCATGCAATATAACCGGGATACTTCCGGCAATTTAACGCCACTGCAAAACAAGAACATCGACACCGGCATGGGTTTGGAGAGAATGGCGCAAATACTCCAAAAAGTGCCGAATAACTACGAAACTGACCTGATTTTTCCAATTATCCAAACAGCAGCCCAAATTGCTGCCATTGATTACCACAAAAGTGATGAAAAAACCAAAACTTCCCTAAAAGTTATTGGTGATCACGTTCGTTCTGTTGTCCACATGATCGCCGATGAAATTCGCGCCTCCAACGTGGGACGCGGTTATGTGCTGCGGCGGTTAATTCGGCGGGTGGTGCGTCATGGGCGATTAATTGGTATTTCTGGCGAATTTACCACCCAAATTGCTGAAACTGCGATCGCTCTTTCCGAATCAGCTTACCCCAATGTGCGGCAACGAGAAGCAGCAATTAAAGCGGAGTTGCAACGGGAAGAATCCAATTTCCTCAGAACTCTCGATAGAGGTGAAAAACTTCTAGAAGAAATCATCCAAGAGGTTAAACAACAAGGGGAAACTCAAATTAGTGGTGAAAGCGCATTTACCCTTTACGATACCTACGGATTTCCCCTGGAACTTACTCAAGAAGTTGCCGAGGAAAATAATCTGACAGTCGATGAAATTGGATTCAATGCCGAAATGCAAAAACAGGTGGAACGTGCCAAAGCAGCACATGAAACCATCGATTTAACTGTGCAAGGTTCCCTCGACAAATTAGCAGAACACATCCACGCCACCGAATTTTTAGGCTATACCCAACCTGCGACAACGGCAAAAGTCGAAGCGATTTTGGTAGAAGGTGTTTCCCAAGAGGAAGCAGAAGCAGGAACAGAAGTGCAAATTGTCCTTGACAAAACGCCATTTTATGCTGAATCCGGGGGACAAATCGGCGATCGCGGTTATATCTCTGGTGATGGTATTGTTATTCGGGTGGAAGACGTTAAAAAAGAATCTGATTTCTTCGTTCACTTCGGACGCATCGAACGTGGTACACTACGCGTAGGTGATAATGTCAATGCCCAAATTGATCCTGGTTGTCGGCGTCGCGCCCAAGCTAACCATACCGCAACGCACCTGCTACAAGCGGCGCTGAAAAAAATTGTTGATGATAGCATATCTCAAGCTGGTTCCCTAGTTTCCTTTGACAGATTGCGCTTTGACTTCAACTGTCCCCGTGCGTTGACAGCAGAGGAAGTCCAACAAATTGAGGAACAGGTGAACACTTGGATTGCTGAGGCTCATGCTGCGAAAATAGAAGTATTACCTTTAGCAGAGGCGAAAGCTAGGGGTGCTGTTGCCATGTTCGGCGAAAAATACGGCGACCAAGTGCGGGTGATTGACTTTCCTAGCGTATCAATGGAACTATGCGGCGGAACTCATGTCAGTAATACAGCTGAAATTGGCGTATTTAAAATTATTTCCGAAGCTGGTGTGGCTTCTGGTGTGCGACGCATCGAAGCTGTTTCAGGGCCGGCAATACTAGATTATCTCAACCTGCGGGATAAAGTAGTTAAAGATTTGAGCGATCGCTTTAAAGTTAAACCCGAAGAATTACCAGATAGAGTCACAAATCTGCAAAACGAACTGAGAAATAGCCAAAAAGAATTAGAAACATTGAAGGTACAGTTAGCGATCGCCAAATCTGACACCTTGCTACAAACAGTAGAAACAGTAGGCAATCATCAAATTATCGTCGCCCAATTAGAAGATGTTGATCCACAATCATTAAAAACCGCAGCCGAACGCTTATTGCAAAAAATCGTTAACGGTGCAGTGGTGCTGGGTTCTGTTCCTGAAGAAGGGAAAGTTAGCATAGTTGCGGCTTTCAGCCCAGAAGTCAACAAAAAAGGACTGCAAGCTGGTAAATTTGTGGGTGCGATCGCTAAAATCTGCGGTGGTGGCGGCGGTGGAAGACCGAACTTAGCCCAAGCCGGCGGACGCGATGCGAGTAAATTACCAGATGCATTGAGACAAGCAGAAAGTGATTTAAAATCCGTCTTGGGTTAAATAATTCGTAATTCGTACCTCGACTCAATACGGTTCGGTTAAGACTAAAAATAAAAATGTGTAGGTTGGGTTGAGTGTAAGCGTTACCCAACAAAGAGAAAGAAAATGTTGGGTTTCGTTCCTCAAACCAACCGACGAATATTCTTAACCGAACAGTATTGTCTCAAACTCTGATTTCTTTGCGTCCTCTGTGCCTCTGCGGTTCGTGATTCCTCCATGAGTCCTAGAAGTCTAAAATTACAGCAATTTTCAGGTAAATAGACCACAGGGTAGGGGCACAAGGCCCCTACTACGACAGATGTGGAACAAAATAGATGATTTCTGCTGTAATTGACAGAACCAATGATTTGATTGCTGGGGTCAATCCAAAATCCCAAATCCAAGATTGTATTCCCTAAACCATCTCAAACTCTAATTGATGACTCTTGAGAAAATCATGAGTGAAATGATCCACCACATTTGTATCAGCTAGTTCCAAATTATAAAAATCCACAACTTCATGGTCAAAATGGGGGCCAGCGTGCCAAGTACCCTCATGTAGCTTGATAAAACAATTCCCCGGAATGCGGAAAGCAGCAATCTCTTCTAATGCTGGTTCATTCACATCATTATAAGGAGGACAAACTGCAATTAACCAATCCTTCCCTTCCAAAGAACCCAGACATTGAGTGCATTGCACATGGCGAGTAATTTTGTGAAACTTTCGCCCTCTCTTCTCCAACCGCATAACATAAAATCGTGGAATCCCGTTTTGGAGGTTTAATTGGGCATCTTCCGCATCGTAACCTTTGCCATCAACACTAGCAAAAATCACCTGTCCATAACGCCAAAAGTTATCAGAAGTCACCCATTGCGCTTGCAATTGTTGCACTGTCTTTGATGTGCCCATATCAAATCTTTGAGAGAGATTACTTAGGTTTATTTTCGCCCAAAATGAGCAGTAATTCCTTGATGGTAGAGAGCAAGCAGATTTATCTGTGGAATCAATCGAAAATCCCAAATCTAAACTTCCCAATCCCTAGATTTATCTATCGATCAATCCCAAATCTCAAATCAAAAATTATTTGACTTTCTGAGTTTAAATGCTCTAAATTGTGAGAAAACAACCTCAGCTAGCTAGATAACTACGTACTTGTTCCTTCTGCCGTCGGAGGAGACTGAGAGCTTTTTGCTCTATCTGACGCACCCGTTCTCGACTAATACCCATGCGATCGCCAATCTGTGCTAAAGAAAGTTCATATCCATCAGTCAGTCCAAAGCGCAAGGTTAATATTTCTCGCTGCTGGGGAGACAGCTTTGCCAATAAGTCTTGTAAGTCTTGGTGGAGAGATTCTTCAACAGCGTAATCTTCAGGAGAAGGGCCATCATCCTCCAGTATGTCCTGCAATTCTGTATCCTGTTGTTCACCAACTCGCGCCTCTAAAGAGAAGGGTTGACGGGCTAAGTACAAACACTCTCTAACTTGGCTGGGTGTCAAAGATAACGAGTTAGCAATTTCAACAGTAGTGGGAACGCGACCTAGCTGTTGAGATAATTCTCGCTGCACCCGCTTAATTTTGTTCAGTTTCTCAAAGACGTGGATCGGTAAACGAATTGTGCGCCCTTGTTGAGCGATCGCTCGTGTAATTCCTTGACGAATCCACCAGTAAGCGTAAGTAGAAAACTTATAACCAAGAGCGGGATCAAATTTATCCACTCCTCGCTCTAAACCCAAAGTACCTTCCTGAATTAAATCCATAAATTCGAGGTTCCGGTGCTGGTATTTCTTCGCCACTGCTACCACTAACCGGAGATTAGCCTGAATCATTTTCTGCTTGGCTTGGTGTCCTTGACTTAGCTGTTGCTCTAGCACCTCAACACTTAACTCCACCTGATCTGCCCATTCTTGCAGCGTGGGTTCGTGATTTAATTTCACAGCCAATTCTTCCTTAGCAGCTAGTAAATTCATCATCAGCTGCACCTGTTGAGCAAAAATAACCTCTTGTTCGCGAGTCAACAAATCTACACGCCCGATTTCTTGCAGATAACTACGCACAATATCATCTGTAGCTCGAGGCTTTTTATCTGCGGCTAAACTTTTTTTCTTCGTTTTTTGAACTTCGGTATGTGGAGATGTTAAGTTGCTCACGGTTATTTGCTCCTTTGTAACGTCATCAATTTATTGGTATCAAGTCTAGATATTCATACCCATAGCCATTCAACACTGCTAATCAATCAATTGGCAACACTAATGAATTTTTGTCTATGATACATTACAAGTTAATTGTTGGAGATAATAAACCCAAAATCAACCCACCCCTTAATACTAACATCATCACCAGCCACAAATCAATTACCTAAAGCCTCATCAGCATATACTTTGAAGTAATTGCACTCCTTTCTTCTGAATTTTTGCATATATTATATTTTTAAACACAATTACGTTGACTTTAGTTATTAAGTGCAGTCCTTAGATAAAACCAAAATTTTAAGGAACAATAGTTCCCTTAAATAAAAGATAAAATACTAACAGCAAATATCCAAATAATTCAAGCTTTATTAAGTTGCAAAAGATTGATTTATTCAAGTTTTAACAGTATTGGATTATAGCATTTCCTAATCAAATGAGTTACATCATAGCCTCCTCGTCGGTTGCTTTTAAGAGGTTGTTAAAGTGTTTCGCTGTGACTTTAGGCGCGTAATATAGGACTCCTATTTGATTTTTGAACAATCAAGCTGCCTAGAAGCTTGACATACAAAGCTTGACTTCTCAGTATACTGAGCAAGATTCAAGTAGGATTTCTATATAAAATATCCATTACTTACCTCTAAATTTTTTGCTAGATGATCCAATCATATCAACCTGGGTACATGGCGAGTGATCGTTAGGCATCAAAGAAAGCACTTCTCCTGCTTCCCCTGCTCAAGAACAGCTTTCTTCAGGAATCCGGTCAAAGACTTGTAATTAAAGATTTAGGATGACAAAGACGCAGGGATCTGTGACAATAGCACTTATGTCATACTGTACGCAGACATCTGCATTGAATGCCGTATTATCAATGTGATTACTCCTGAAAACATTTTTTGGACTTAAAACTAGTAACAGTGGTAACATTAACACCAAGGGTAATACTTGGCAAGACAGCAACACCTGCGATCGCCACCAATATCCTAATTGTCAGCCCTCGCTAAAGCGCATCCAGGTGTGCGGTAGCGAATTCTCTGTAGCCCTTTGCGTTTACTTTGTGCGAACCTACCCTGCGGCAAGGCGAACGCGAGTGCGTCTCCAAGAGTTGCGCCTATGCATTTAAATTTCAACCCTCAATTGGCCACAATTTTATGCAAAGCTATACTTAGTACACCTTTATTCCTTTTTCTCTGTAAAGAAGTTCCCTCTCTCTACGAGTTATTCAACAATCAAATCGGATTCCTATATATCAAAACTTAGTAACTGTCACACTAATACCAGAATCGAGTTTAGGAACCTTAAGATACTCAATTGGCTCAGTACTTTGAGAACTGTGGGTATTTGTTGGCTTTTGACATTGCTTAAAGAAAGCCTCTGGGTTATTGATGAATTCAAGCGGGTTAATCTTTTGGCATCCTCTCTCCTGCACTAGTGAAATTGATTCAGCAGTTTGTTTTGGATTATTAGTCTGTCCAATAAAATTATTCCATGTAGTGTTAATCGTGGCTGGTTCCGTCAATAAAACTCCAGCCTGATTGCGATCGCCTCTTGTCATGGGAACATTTTCTTGGTTAGCATAGGTACTCTGGGGAAGAATGAGTGGGCTAATGAGAACAACTAAGGTGATGGAAAAGAATTTCATAATTCAATTTCTTAACATTTAATGTCAAGTTTAATAATTACAACTCGCCAGATACCGAAACTAAAAAATACCAGCCTGCTTTCAGTAGTTGAGACTAATACAGGTAATAATAAGTATAGCTAAAGTTTATTAAGAAAATAGTAAAGTCTAGTCAAATTAATTCATCAAAAGAACTAAAGGTTTAAAGCCTTACCCCCAAAGTTTGGATCGGAGGAAGCCTCCGCTTAAACTTCTGTTCTTGTGGATGACTTCGTTTTCCTGACAATTCAGGTTATGTGGAAAAGTCTACCAAAAACCTAACCCCCTAACCCCCTTCCCGCATCGGGAAGGGGGAAATTCAAAGTCTCTCTCCTTTTAGGAGAGAGAAATAGAAGAGAGGTTTTCCCTCTGTTCCCTTTCATAAAGTTCATACTAAAATCACACAATCTTAGTATTACCAGTGGCGGATCGTTCTGAAAACTAATTATTATTATTCAAAGCAAGAATTAATTGTTGCTGAAAGCTTTGAAACAGCTTACATAAATATCCATCAAGTCTTTACAAATGTTTTTTTACTGCATAAAGTTTATCTATGAAGTGGTTGTATTGCTTATAGGCTGGCATAATTGCCCTATTCATTGCCCTTAAAGAATTAATCTATCTTGTTTTTTCAAAATGAGTAAACATACAGCGAATATACTGCTATCCATAAATTCTTTGTAAAGTT
>NZ_JAIVFV010000117.1 GCF_020829445.1 Nostoc sp. CHAB 5836 | reverse complement strand
TAGGTCGGCACAATTAAAGCTAACTGGCTAAGGCTGTCATTTGTCATTTGTCCTTCGTCATTTACAAGGGTTTTAAGCCTATTTACGTTTCGTAACATATTTAGGTTTTTTCGCGCCAACTTACTTAGCTTCCTCGATCGCAGCAGCTGCGGTAGCTAAATCTTGTTCATTCAAAAATAACTATATATGGTATATATAAGACACGGTAATCCTAGCAGGGAACTGTAGATTTAGTTGTAGAGGTACAGCAACAGTGGGCATAGTAGTTGAGAACGTCTCCAAACAATTCGGGAGTTTCAAGGCAGTTGATCAGGTCAGCCTGGAAATTAAGAGTGGTTCGTTAGTTGCGTTGCTAGGGCCATCGGGATCAGGGAAATCTACGCTATTACGGTTAATTTCTGGTTTAGAAATGCCAGATAGCGGCAAAATCTTGCTGACCGGTAAGGACGCTACATACCAAAGTGTGCAACAGCGCAATATTGGGTTTGTGTTTCAGCACTATGCCCTATTTAAGCATCTGACTGTGAAACAAAATATTGCCTTTGGCTTAGAAATTCGGAAGGCACAGCCAAAGAAGATTAAGGGGCGGGTGGAACAGTTACTTGAATTGGTGCAATTGACTGGATTAGGCGATCGCTATCCATCACAACTTTCTGGTGGTCAAAGACAACGGGTAGCTTTAGCAAGGGCATTGGCAGTAGAACCGGAAGTTTTATTGCTAGATGAACCCTTTGGCGCACTTGATGCTAAAGTCCGCAAAGATTTACGGGCATGGTTACGCCGCCTCCATCATGAGGTTCATGTTACCACAGTTTTCGTCACCCACGACCAAGAGGAAGCAATGGAAGTCTCCGATGAGGTTGTGGTCATGAATAAAGGGCGTGTGGAACAGGTGGGGACACCAGCAGAAATTTACGATGATCCTGCCACCGCATTTGTAATGAGCTTCATCGGCCCGGTGAACGTATTACCCAGCACCTCAAAGATTTTTCAAAGTAGCGGGTTTGATGCGCCACACCCACAAGTATTTCTGCGTCCGCAAGATGTGATTTTGCAAAAGGTTGCTAACGGTGCTACCACACCTGCAACAGTGAGCCGATTGATCCATTTGGGTTGGGAAATTCAGGTGGAATTAACTTTTGATGATGGGCAAGTGGTGATGGCGCATTTAACACGCGATCGCTTTAATGATTTAGAGTTAGAACCTCTACAGCGAGTCTATGTGAAGCCAAAGGATGCAAAGTCCTTCCCAGTGTCTTATTCAATTTGAAATGAATGCTAGTTTCCCAAGAATTAAAGACCTAACCCCCCAGCCCCCTTCCCTACAAGGGAAGGGGGAGTCAAACTCCCCTCTGGGTTTCAAAGAGGGCTTGGGGGAAAGGTTCTTCCAAGATTGCTATATATGTGAGGTAATTAGCCGCCCTTGGGTACAGTCTCAGAAGGACCGGCGGTGACAATCACCAGATTTTCTGGCTTAATTAAATCTTCAATTGCCTGTTGCATATTAGCCATAGTGACTGCTTGAATTCGGTGGGGAAACTCTCGGATTTCTGATCGCGAAAGCCCCAAGACAGCATTATCCAAAATCATGCTGGATAGATCGCTAGGATTAGCTAAATCCACAGGATAACTATTGGTAATTGAGCGTTTTGCTGTATTGAATTCAGCCTCAGTCACTCCTTGCTCGCGCAACTGTTTTAGTAGAGCCAGAGTACTGGCGATCGCTTTTTGGGCATCAAGAGGAGCAGTCTGCATTTGGATCAAGAAGGGCCCCGGATTGATTCCGGCGGCAAAACCACTGTATATACCGTAGGTTAGACCTTGGCGATCGCGCACTTCCGTACCCAGGCGGCTTGCTAAGGTATCACCACCCAAAATTTGATTTAGTACCAGTGCCGCATAATAACGTGGGTCTTTCCGAGAGATACCATTGTAGCCGATGTAGGTAACAGCCTCAGCTTTCCCGGGAATTACTTTATTTAGACGTGTCAAAGTTGGCGGTAATGGTACGGACTGCATTTTGATAACAGGCGGCTTACCTGTGGCTTGCCATTTACCGAACACCTGATTCAGCAAAGCTTTTACCTTAACTGGCTCCAAGTCTCCAACTATTGCGATCGTTGTGGTATCCGGTCGGTAATGTGTTTGGTAGAAGCCAAGCAAGTCATCACGACTAATGCTCTTTAAACTCTCGGCTGTGGGAAAGCTGTGGAATGGATGATTTTCAGGGTAAATTGCCTGCTGGAATACTCGTCGTCCCAAACCTCTAGGGTCATCTAGCTGGACTTTGAGACTTGTCAATGCTCGTTGGCGACTCAGTTCTAACTGGTCGGCGGGGAAAGCAGCGTTTTCTAACACATCTGCCAGAGTTTGAATCAATATCGGCAGATTCGCAGAAAGTCCCTGACCACTAACGTTAACTCCCTCACGGCTAGCACTGAAGTTCAAATTGGCTCCCCGGTCTTCTAGGGTTTTTGCTAAGGCGAGAGCATCTTTAGTCTGTGTCCCATTCATTAAGTTGCTTGCAGTCAGATTCGCTAATCCAGCTTTTTGATTGCCGTCGAATTCAGTACCAGCGTCAATTTGTCCACTCAGGTTGATGGTGGGAAGGTTGCGATCGCTTAACAACAGAACCTTCAAACCATTATTTAAGGTAAACTCCTCTGGTAGTGACTGTTTGGCTGAATCTGTCGCTGATGTGGCAGGTGGTAGATATTTCGCCAGTTCTGCTGGATCTACAGGTTTACCAGGGCTGAAATTTTCCACCGTGCGAGCAGAACCAGCGCCAGAAGCCCCTGGTTTACCATCTGGTTGAGTCGGCTCAAAGAAGCCAATGGTTTGTTGAGCCGGATTGAGATAAGTTTTCGCTGCTTGCTGGACTTGAGCCGGGGTAACTTTAGCGATCGCAGCCAAATACTTTTCAATAAAATGATAATCCCCGGCGATCGTTTGATTATACCCCAGTTGATTAGCCTGACTAGTGATGTCTTGGTTCCCCAAAATATACGAGGCTTGCATTTGGGTCTTCGCCCGGTTTAACTCTTCTGAGGTGACTGGCTGCTCTTGCAATTTTGCTAAACATTCCTGGAGTACCTGGGCAATTTTCCCCAACTCTTGACCGGGAGCCGCCGTAGCATTAATTTCATACCAACCCGATTCGATCAGTTCAGCAGCACCACCACTGACTGAACTTGCAAGTCCAGATTCCACCAAAGCCTGATCAAGCCTAGAGCTACGTCCCCCTGTGAGAATCGCATCCATCACATCAATTGCTGGGACATCAGGATGTTTCATATCTGGTAGAGGATACACCGCTTGCAATAGCGCTGCACTTCCAGGTTGCTTGAGGACAATGGTTGCTTTTTTAGCAACAGGGGTAGATGGGGAAGCGTCGGCGAGGGAAGAAGATGCAGAGAAATTATCAAGTACTTTCCTTGCGTCATCAAGTACCGTGTCCTTTTTTGCTCGTTGCGATAACTTACCAAAGGTTTCTTTCACGACTTGGAGTGCAGATTCTGTGGCAAAATCTCCGGTAATCACCAACGTGGCATTTTCCGGACTGTAGTAAGTGTGGTAATAATTTTGTACCTGCTCCACCGTAAATTTCTCTACATCGGCTTTTGTCCCTCCCACAGGTAAGCCATAGGCTCGATTGGGGAAAGCATCTCGCATCACAGCTCGATTCAAACGATAGCTTGGTGAATTTTCGTATCCTTGTAACTCGGAGATCACCACCCGTTTTTCACTTGTGAGTTGCTCAGTCCCAACTAAAGAGTTTTTCATGCGATCGGCTTCCAGAGTCAGCAACGCTTCGAGTTTGTCTCGCTGCACTGTGCCAAAGTAAGCTGTTTCGTCATAACTTGTAAAAGCATTGAACTGGCTACCCAAGGCAGTAAATAACCGTCCAAACTGTACTGGACGGTCATTTGTACCTTTAAACATCAAATGTTCTAACTGGTGAGAAATGCCATTCTCGCCCTTAACTTCGTTACGTGAACCAACTTTATACCAAACCTGCACACTCACCACTGGAGCAGTATGAACTTCTTTGGTTAGTACCGTTAAACCGTTGTCCAATACCGTTTTTTGCACTCCTTGAGTGAATGAGAGACCAGAGACAGGTGCGATCGCTGTTGGTATTGCAGCATTGGTAAAATTGCCCCATAAAGGCACGATAGTTAAAAGAAGGCTGAGGAAAAATCCTATAATCATGTATGAGCGCCGTTTCATAAGCAATGCAAAATTTCCAATTTTTAAATAAAACCCCAAGGGCTATTTCAAAATTTAAATTTAACTCAAGTTGCTAGTTATGGAGGGAATAAGACCAAAATAAAATCAAATCAGTTAAGCATTTCCTCCTTCTCTTTCTTCTCTCCGTGTTCTCTGCGCCTCTGTGGTTCGTAAAAAAAGAGTTTCAGCCCTTTTGTGAACCGTATTGCGTTAAAACAGACTATAACTTTTTCTCAGTCGTCTTCAGACGACTTTCGCTATTAGACTCAGAATTCATTCTGAGGCGGGCTAGATGAGAATGATGAATTAAATCAAGTAACGATCATTTTGATTCACCATCGAAGTCGAGTTGATGAATAATTTTAAAATGTATTTTAAAAATAAGTAATTTAGGCGATCGCTCTCTTTTATATCCTCTGCAATTACCGTTTAATTTGCTTAGTAAACTTAGGAACTAACAAGGATTGCTCTAATTCACCTTGTTGATTATAGAATTTTATTTGACCTTGTTCATTACATAACCATACCTCAACAGCTTGAGCTTCTAAATATAAATTTCTTTTAAATTCCATTTCTTCCAAAGTGTTACCACTGGATTTGACTTCTACACAAATTTCTGGTGCGATAGATGCTGATACTTCATCTTCAATTTGAGAAAATCTTTTCTCTGAACACCAGACAACATCAGCAACTTTCACACCGTCTGATGTGTTAATAGCACATTCTGGCATGACTTCTCCTGTATTCAATAAAGATTCTAATAAACGTTGGATTCTTCCTTGATAAAAAGAATGTTTAATTTTGACTGGACTCATGACGATTTGACCCCATTTATTTAATTCAATTTTGAAGGGTAAATCTTGTAATTGTTTGTGTTCACAAACTTCTTCCCATCTCATAGTTAATATTTGTTTAGAGTAATTGATTTAATTTTAACTCATCTATTAATCAATACCCTTGGGTTAAGGCTAAGAGGATGTTTGAAAAGTCCTCATGGAAATAATGTGGTGCGTTACACTGCGTTAACGCACCCTACAAATAAATCAACCCCTAAACTTCAACATCCAAAGCACGTACCAAAAAAGCCCACTTGTCTGCGGCTTCTTCGATAATTTTCGCCGTGGGTTTACCCGCACCATGACCAGCTTTCGTCTCAATTCTAATTAGAACTGGCGCATCACCAACGTGAGCCTCTTGCAAAGCGGCGGCAAATTTGAAACTATGAGCAGGGACAACGCGATCGTCATGATCGGCTGTGGTAATTAAGGTTGCTGGGTAAGCTGTATCTGATTTGAGATTTTGCAATGGCGAATAAGCATACAGCGCTGGAAACTCTTCTGAGTTATCTGCTGAACCATATTCGGAAGTCCAAGCCCAGCCGATGGTAAATTTGTGGAACCGCAGCATATCCATGACGCCGACGGCGGGTATTGCTGCACCAAACAAATCGGGACGTTGTGTCATACAAGCACCCACTAATAAACCGCCATTACTACCACCTGCGATCGCCAGCTTCTCAGTCTTAGTATACTTATTCGCAATCAGCCACTCAGCAGCCCCAATAAAGTCATCAAAAACATTCTGCTTTTTATCCTTCATTCCTGCTTGATGCCATTCTTCACCATATTCTCCACCACCGCGAAGATTAGGCATAGCATAGACACCACCCATCTCCATCCATACCAAAAGACTCACAGAAAAGCCAGGTGTCATTGAGGCATTAAAACCGCCATAAGCATAAAGATAAGTCGGGTTATTCCCATCTAATTTAATCCCCTTTTTGTGGGTAATAAACATTGGGACTCTAGTACCATCTTTGCTATGATAAAAGACTTGCTTTGTCTCATAATCATCCGGATTAAAATCTACCTGTGGCTGACGGAAAACCTCACTTTTTCCTGTCACCATGTCGTAGCGATAAATAGTCCCTGGGATGGTAAAGCTGGTAAAACTATAAAAAGTTTCAGTATCATAACGCTTACCACCAAAGCCGCCGGCTGAACCGAGTCCGGGTAATTCTACCTCTCGAACAAACGCACCTTTGAGGTCAAAAATTTTAATTTGACTGTGAGCATCTTTGAGGTAATCAGCAACAAATTGATTATTAAGTATGCCTACACTTTCCAAAGTTTCCGCCGATTGAGGAATTATTTCTTGCCAATTTTCCTTAGCAGGGTTTTTGGTGTCAATTGCAATAACTCTTCCCCGTGGTGCATTTAAATCTGTGCGCAAATAAAACACGCTATCATCATTATCAATAAAGCTGTAATCTGCCTCCAACTGGTTAATTAGTTCTATGACTTCCGCATTATGGTTAGTCAAATCTTTGTAAAAAACTAAATTTTTGGAGTCAGTTCCTAGCCAAATTGAAATTATCAGATAGCGTCCATCTTCAGTAACACCAGCACTAAAACCCCATTCTTTTTGGTCAGGACGATGATAAATTAGTACATCTTCTGATTGGGGTTTACCCAACTGATGATAGTAGAGCTTTTGATAATAGTTAACATCTTCTAATTGAGTTTTTTCATTCGGCTCATCGTAGCGACTGTAGAAAAAACCTTGATGATCATGTGTCCAAGATGCGCCAGAAAATTTAATCCACTTCAGGTGGTCTTGGAGGTCTTCACCAGTTTCAATATCGCGGACTTTCCACTCTTGCCAATCAGAACCAGAAGAGGATAGACCGTATGCTAAAAGTCTACCATCCTCACTAATAGACAATCCCGAAAGAGCAACAGTGCCATCTTCTGAAAGTTTATTGGGATCGAGTAAAACTTTGGGTTCATCGTCGAGAGTTTTCAAGGTATAGAGGACACTTTGATTTTGCAACCCATCATTTTTAAAATAAAAGTAGCGTTCGGTGGAACCGTCTCGCAGAGATTCGCCTTCTTTAAAAGGGATACCGTATTTTTCATAATCCCAAAGTTTCGTGAAGCGCTGTTTAATTTTTTCCCTAGCAGGAATTTCACTCAGGTAGCCAAAAGTAACTTGATTTTGTGCTTCAATCCAAGTTATTGTTTCTTCAGAGTCAGGATCTTCTAACCAACGGTAAGGATCTGCGACTAAAGTACCGTGGTAGTCATCGACTTGATTGCTCTTGTAGCTGGATGGGTAGGTGAGAGCTTTTTTAGAAGAAGGCATAGTCTTAGATAAAAGGTGCTTCTTTACATACTACAAAGATAGAACCAATACTTGAGTCAAACACTTGCTAAATCTATGGGAAAAATCCTTAACGTGTCGCAAAAGTCCCCACCTTCAATGTACTCATAAGGTGGGGATTGTGAGCGGGGGATAGTTCAGTTAAGCATTTCTTCCTTCTCTTTGCGCCCTTTGCGTCCAACTCTTAGGAGACGCACTCGCGTTTGCGGTAGCCTGCGGCAAGCCGAAGCGTCTACGTTAAAAAAATTGACTTTGTAACAGAGTTTTAGCCTTAACCCAAGCGTATTGCTATAGGACTAAGTAGGTCGGCGCAATTAAAGATAACTCGTGATGGCTGTCATTTGTCCTTTGTCATTCGTCCTTGGTAAGGGTTTCAAGCCTGTTTACGTTTCGTCACATAGTTTGATTTATTTTCACCGACTTACTTACTATTTGATTTTTTAAATACACGTAGGGTGTGTTAACGCAGAAAGTACGGCACCATTCTTAAGGGTTTGGTGCGTTACGCGAAACGCTAACGCACCCTACAAATACCTAATTTTGTTCAAAAATCAAATCGGATTCCTATATATAAGGATTTTGAACTGGAGAGAAAATCCCAAGTTTGGGGTGGTGGGCGATCGCTTTGCTGAGTGATTTGTGTTGACAACCCAAAACATGAGAAAAAGGGGTCAGTCGTGGATGATGTAGGAACATCGCAGTTACTTAGTACAATATTTCATAAATTCGTAGCGAATTCTCTTTGCGTTCCTACCCTACGGGAAGGCGAACGCGAGTGCGTCTCCAAGAGTTGCGCCTATGCGCTTCCCTTTGCGCCCCTACCCTGCGGGAAGGCGAGGCGCCTATGCGTTTAAATTTCAACCCTTATAAATCAATACGCTTGGGTTAAGGCTAAAATCCTTTGTCAAAGTCAATTTTTTTGACGAACCACAGAGACGCAGAGGACGCAAAGAGAAGAAGGAAATGCTTAACCCAAGCGTATTGCCTTATAAATGACAAAGGACAAGTGACAAATGACAGCCTTAGCCAGTTAGCTTTATTTGCGTCGCTCTACTTAGGCATTACTATTACTGTTAACAAGTTTCTCGCCTCTAAGCATCCGCGCCGCCGCTTCGAGGAGAGCTTCTTCAAGATAAGGCTTGGTAAAGTAGCCACTAGCACCGAGTTGAGACGCAATTTGTCTGTGCTTGTCTGCACCCCGCGAGGTGAGCATCGCGATCGGTAAGTGGTTGAGATTAGAGTCTTTCTGGATGCGAGAGAGTAATTCCAGGCCATCGCAACGGGGCATTTCGATGTCGCAAAATACGATATCGCAAGGCAGACCGGAGCGGAGTTTATCCCAAGCTTCTTGTCCGTCACGCGCCTGTTCTACGCGATAACCTGCCTTATTAAAGGTCAGGGATAGCAATTCTCGAACTGTAATCGAGTCATCGACAATCAGCACTGTTGGGTCAATCTTCGCAGGAGAGGTATCTGGGGGAGTAGCTTTTTGTTGCCAAGAATTGCCACCAATTTGTGTAGAAATCCGTCCTTGGAAGATGTCAATTATTTCCAGCACGTCCGCAATCGGCATAATCCGACCATCACCCAGGACTGTAGCACCCGCTACACCAATGGGTTTAGGCGCTGGCCCTTCAAATTGCTTAATTACAATTTCTTGTTCGCTCAACACCAAGTCAATCTGTAGAGCAATCAGGGTATTTGCCGATCGCACTACAACCACAGAAACCATATCATCATCTCTGGTACCGCCATAGACGTTACCACGACTGATTTGGCGATTGAAGGTTAAAAGTTCCTTCAGAGGTCGGAACGGTAGCACCGTATCGCGCCAGGAAATAAATGATTGCCCATTGGCATCATGCTGAATATTTTTGACTGGTATATCCAGCGTATCTTCTACACCGTCCATTGGGAAAGCAATCCTGGCTCGATCGGAGACGCAGCAGAGAGCTTTACAAATACTTAGAGTTAGTGGTAAACGAATGGTAAAGGTGGTTCCCTTGCCAATAGCAGAATCGGTATTCACTGTTCCCCGAATTTCGCTAATCTCGGAGCGCACTACGTCCATACCCACACCACGACCGGAAATTTCATCTGCCTGATCTTTAATTGTAAAACCAGACTGGAATAGCAAATCGTAGACTTCCAGACGAGACATAGTTTTTGCCTGCGCTTCTGTAATCATGCCAATCTTCACCGCCTTAGCCTTAACTCTTGCCGAATCGATACCTGCACCATCATCACCTACAGAGATGATAGTTTGGTTGCCTTGGTGGAAGGCACGAATGGTAATGATTCCCACGGGTGGTTTACCAATAGCTTGCCGTTGTTCTGGCGTTTCAATACCGTGAGCGATCGCATTATTCAGCATATGAGTTAATGGATCGGTAAGATGATCTAAAATCATCTTGTCAATTAAGGTATCGCCACCTTCGATCACCAACTCTACTTGTTTGCCACACTTAATAGCGTTGTCGCGCACTCCTCGCCGCCAGCGATCGATTGTTTGGGCAAAAGGCACCATTCGCGCTCTTGTTAATCCCTCTTGTAACTGGGTGGTTACTTGGCGGAATTGCCTTGCGACTCGCTCGGTTTCTTCGGTGACAAAATCAATGTCACTAGCCGACTCACGCACTCGCACAATCCGCTCAATCATCTGCTGTGAGAGTGTATGGAAGGGAGTAAAACGATCCATTTCCAACTCGCTAAAACCCCTGTCGGCATTGGAATCAGACCCTTGTAGTCCGGAGTCTTTCTTTTTGCGTCCAGCTAACAGAGAGGCTTCTAATAGCGATCGCTCATACAACTCTTGCATCCTTGCGCCCACATCCGAGAGTTGTTGTACCTGAATCAGCAAGTTATCTAATGACTGCCGCAGCCGTTCGTGATCTTGCTCTAAGGTATTGCGATTTACCACCAACTCGCCAACTAAATTACTCATATCGTCCAGTTGTTTAACTGGAACCTTCATCGTTTCTTCAAATCTCGCACCGCGACGATTAGAGGGGCGGGGAATTTTGCTGGTGTTCGATTTGACTACACGAGAATGGGATATTGTTTGATCTGCTTCTGCCAGCAACTTCTCCAAATCACCAAATTCATCTTTTATGGCTGGTAATGGAATGGCATTTTTAGCCAAGACTGGTTGAATTTCCAACGACTGGCCTTGGCGTAGCCCGTCGTAGGCATCGCGATCGTTATCTGTAGCTAGCAATTCTTCCAGAGCAGCAAAATCTACTTCTGGTATCTCCGTCGTTTTCGGGATGAATGCTACTTCCTCTCCTAATAATGCTTCCAAGTCTGCAAAATCATCTTCTGGAGCAACTACTTCAATGGTTTCTGTGGTTGCCAATTCTTCAGTCGGGGCGATAATAGCATTTTTTTCCTCTGACACTAAGTAGGTCGGCGCAATTAAAGCTAACTGGCTAAGGCTGTCATTTGTCATTTGTCCTTCGTCATTTACAAGGGTTTTAAGCCTATTTACGTTTTGTAACATATTTACGTTTTTTCGCGCCAACTTACTTAGTGCAGGTTCAGATGTCTCTGTTAGATCACGCAAATCGGTTTCAACATCTTCCTGAATAACCGTTTGTGTGAAGTCATTGACAGATTCTGAGTCAATTATTACCGCTTTTTCTTCTAATTCTTCCTGGTTTACTGCTTCTGATAGATAATTTTCTGTCAACAATAAATCATTAACAAAACCAAATTCTGTCGCCTCAAAATCTATATTAGCTGTGACTTCAAAGGTAGTTTCTAAATTATTATTTTCATTGCTTTCTAAAAATTCTGGGCTTGTCTGGGCTGAATCTAAAGTTTCCCAGATGATAGTTTCTGATAGTTCATCCACAGCATTATCTGTGGTTTCCATCTGAATATAAGTTGAGTCTGTAGCTACATCTTCAAGCCGCAGTTGCAGATTTTCGTCGAAATAGCCGAACAAATCAACTGGCTGTGCTTCGAGTGATGCTGAATCTAAAGTTTCCCCAAAGCTGATAGTTTCTGATAGTTCATCCACAGCATTATCTGTGGTTTTCATCTGAATATAAGTTGAGTCTGTAGCTACATCTTCAAGCCGCAGTTGCAGATTTTCGTCGAAATAGCCGAACAAATCAATCGGCTGTGCTTCCAGTGATGCTGAGTTTAAAAAACTTTCTGATAGTTCATCCACAGTATTATCTGTGGTTTCCATTTGAGAATCGGTAGAGTCTGTAGCGACATCTTCAAGCCGCAGTTGCGAATTTTCATCGCTGTTTTCATCGAAAGAGCCGAATGGATTAAGTTCCAGATCAACGGTAGATATTTCTAAGGGCTGATTAGTAAATTCCGGAACAAAATCTAAAGCTTCTGGTTGTTGCGATCGCCTGAGAATTTCCTCTCCTGGTTGCTGCGCCAACAACAGCGTTTCCGACGTGGAGTCATCGTTGATTGCAGGAGAAATAGTTGAGTCACTCGGTGCTAACTCATCTTCAGAATCTGATGAGAATATCAAATCTAGCTGCTCTTGCTGCTCGAAATTGAGATCAAAATCTTCTTCTATGTCAAAACTGGCTATGGGAGAAGGTATGGGCTGCTGACTATTGGCAAAAATGTGATCAGCCACCGCAGTAAACAAACTCTCATTTAATACCCTTTCCACATTCTCTTCAATTAAGGAATCGAATTCGTCCTCTTCCTCTGTAGTTTCCTGACTCCAGAAGTTGCTCAGATCATTTTCTAATTCAGAAAACTCAGGTGCTGTTGCGGCAGATGTATCAAATAAAGCACCGATTTCTGGTTCACTTGTAGGCAGTAGTGACTGTTCTTCCATTTCAGCAAATAGGCTGTCCAAAGACAAATCTGTTTGCTGGGGTAATTCTATGTAGTCACTAGGGGTAATTTCTTCTACCCAATTTGCATTTCTAGTTTCTAAGAATAAGTTATCAAAACTGTTGTGTTGGTTGGTAGATAGTTCCACACTGGCGATCGCGTCAGTTTCTGGTTGAGTCACTTCGCCTATAAGTAATAGTTCAGCATCATCATCTAGTCCCAGTGTCAATAAATCTTCAACCACATCGTTTCTGTTGACACTATTTTGGACAATTTCCCCAGGAGCATGGTTTGTATTACTAGAAATATCAAGAAATTCTTGTAAAATTTCGGCAGAATCAAAGTCTAAATTTCGATCAAATTCGTTAACCTCACTCAATTCGAGAGCTTTAGCAGATGTTTCTTGATTTTGCGGTTCTGAATTCTCTTTTTCTAAGAAATTGTCACCAAATAACAGGGATAAATCTTCTGTTGTAACTGTGCTTGTTACCTGCGGCTCGTTGGTTATGTCTTGATCAAAGGAGAGTAAATCGGATAAATCCCTATGAGCATTCTCAGCATCAGTGCTGCTGAAATCAATTCCAAGGTCATTGGTGGCAACAATATCTAAGGTTTCTTCTTGATGCCAGGTTTCATCTAGTTCGGGTGTCTCACCTTCAAATAAATCAGCAAGGCTATTTAACTCAGCTATTCCTACCTCTGGGCCATTGGGGTCAAGATTGCTACTGATTGGATGTGCTTCGTTATGTGTAGTGAAAGTAAGACTAGTGTTTCTTCCTTCGTTTAGTGGTGTCACTTGTAGAAGATAGGCGCGATCGCTCATATCTTCCTCTAGATTCAGTTCTTCAGTTGTCTGAGTTAATGGCTCGGTATGACTCGATATAATTGGCTCTGATTCTATCAAATCAGCAGACTGTTCATCAAACAAATCAGGAGTAATTTCTAATAACTCAATTTCTGCAAAGCTCAAAAGCACTTCTAGTTGCTGACTAATTGTAATTTCGGCTTCCCTACCTTGCAGAACTAATTCTTGAGCTTGCTTGATTTCGGTAATGACAATTTTCGCTAAAGTCAAATAAGTATTTTCGGGATTAGCGATCGCACTAGCTGCTGCTTGACATAAACCACACCACTTAGGCAAATTCCAAGTTTCACCAAGTTTGACTAACTGGTAACAGCATTGCTGAAGGTTTTGCCGAGTTGAGGGTGTTGTGGTTTGCTTAAATAATTGCAACATTTCCCGCAGTGTTTGCAGCACTTGGGCTTGAAACTCGCTCCAATTATTATTTTCTTTAGCGGTGACTGACGACCGCACTTCCTGGGGTGCTATGGAGTCTGGAGATTCCTGATCGGTGTCTTCTGGCAAACCGGAAATATCTCGCCGCAGGAAAAGTTCTGTAAGTGTGGAGCCATTGTCTACAGAGGCTGTCTGTAATTCTCTAGCGTCAGGATTGCTAGCTACTCCACTTTTTCCTTGTTCTACAAGTAGTTCCAAATGCTGATACAGCCATTGAAAGACTGGCTCAGTTTCTGACATCAAAGTATTAGCTGCATCTTCAGAAAGACCATAAGTCCCACTCAAATTCTCTAACAGCGCTTTTAGGGTATCAGATACACCGAGAAATAAAGACTCTAACTTCTGGTCAATCTGAACCGGATTATCTTTAAGAACTTTAAAACAATCTTCCAGACGGTGGGAGGTGTGCTGGATGCTAGTCAATCCAAGCATCGCCGCTCCTCCTTTGATGGAGTGAGCCGCTCGGAAGACCTCACTGATCATTTCCGGGTCGTCCAGAGTAGCCTCTAAATTCAGCAATCCCTGCTCAATGGTATTCAGGTGATCCCTAGCTTCTTCAATAAAGTAACCCAAAATCCGCTGTTGTTGTTCTGGCAGCATAGTTTTTTAGTCAAGAGTCATTAGTCATTAGTCATTGGTCATTAGTCATTGGTCATTAGTCATTGGTCACTTGTACTGAGCGAACGCGAGTGCGTCTTGTAGAGTTGTCGTTGGCGCAGCCTCTCCAAGAGTTGTATTGGTCATTAGCAAAGGACAAATGACAAATGACAAATGACAAATGACAAAGGACAAATGACAAATGACAATTTACCTAGTTTCCATAGTTTCCACTCGGAAACGTTCAACGGAGGCGATCAAGTCACGGGATACAGCTACTAAGTGTTGTAGAGCGCCTGAAACTCGTTGTGCTTCCTGGGAAGTTTCTTGGGCGGTCAGTTCTACTGATTGCATTACGTGAGCGACGGCGCGGGAGGTTTCCGTTTGTTCCACAGTGTCGCTGGTAATCGAGCGCACAAGAATATCGATGCGATTCGCTACTTGAATAATGTTTTCGAGCGATCGCTTGGCTTCTTCTGCCAATTTTGTACCTTTTATTACTTGTTGTGTGCCTTCTTCCATCGCGGTCATTACAGAGCCTGTTTCGCTTTGGATTTGCATCACAATTTGTTCAATTTCCTTCAGGGATTTAGCAGATTTATCTGCTAGCTGGCGGACTTCATCTGCGACGATCGCAAATCCGCGTCCAGCTTCTCCCGCTCTTGCCGCCTCAATACTAGCATTGAGTGCCAGCAAGTTTGTTCTGGAAGCAATTTGAGAAATCAACGCTACAATTTTAGAAATTTCTTGGGAAGATTCCGCTAACCGCTTGACTTTGCGAGTGGTTTCGGCAACAGTTTCTCGAATTTCCAAAATCCCCGCCACGGTGTTTTCTACTGCTTCGCCACCTTTGAGAGCGATCGTACTAGCATCACGGGCGACGGTTTCGGCTTCTCGCGCCGCCTCTGCTACCCGTTGAATCGAGTTAGTCATTACCTGTACAGAATTCAGTGTTACTGCCAACTCTTCTGCTTGGCGCAAGGCATCGCTAGATAAGGCTGTAGCGAAGGTTTCGGAGTTGGTTGCACCTTTGGTCACATCTTTTGCTGCCACTTTTACCTGTTGGACGATATCCCGCAGGTTTTGAATTGTCAGGTTAAAGGCATCAGCTACGGCTCCCAGTACGTCGGCTGTCACTTCAGCTTGGACTGTTAAATCTCCTCTAGCAGCTCCTTCCACATCATCCAAGAGGCGAATCACCTGACGTTGCAGGTTTTCTTTGGCTTCTTCTTGTTCATTAGCTTTGCGTTGGGCTTCACTTGTGGTCGTGAAAATTACTCGCGCCATTTCATTAAAGCCAGTGGCTAAGTACCCTAATTCATCTTCGGAAAACACTGTAGCTTGAGCATTCAGATTTCCTTGACGTACAGCATCAAACTGAGTTTGGAGATCATTGGTTGTGCGCCGAATTTGTTTGAGCGCAAGATTCCCCATGAAGCTTGCGGTAGTAAAACCTGCAATTCCAGCTGCTAGTGACATTGCCCAACCTGTGTTTCGCACTGATTCTCGTTGTTGGGGTGGCGAAAATGTGGTGGCGACAAAGCTAACTGTGGCTACAACCAGCGCCGAGACAATGCCCACACTTCCAGCAATTAACCATTGTTTTCTTTCGATGGAGGCATTCTCTAATGGTGCTAACCAGCCTTGTTCGACGCTGACATTGGGTTCTAGTTTCGAGATATTTGTTTGGCTAAAGACTGGAACACTTTCATGGGAACCAGTCATGGAGAATAGTTCTTCTTCGCGATCGCTAGCTGCATTACTTGGAAAAGCCTCCGTCACCTGAGGCCGTCCACTACCACTAGTTTCTGCTTGAGCAGAAACTAGTGGTAGATCACCGAAGTTAGAATCTTGTTCCATCAGGTCAAACCCTGGAATATTGCCCAAATCGTCAAATTCCTCGAAGTCATCTAAAAACTCGATATTGCTCTTAGAATTTTCTCCATTCAGTATATTGTTTGAGTCTTCATAAGAGCTTAAACCCTCTGAACCAAAGGCGGACTCAAATGCCTCCATATCAAAATTTTCATCATCAAAGCTATTTTTTGCGGAGGGTTTACCTGACTTAAACTGCTTTTCTTCCAGAGATAAATTGCTACTCACAGATGAATAATCATCAGATACATCAGACTGTAAATCTTTATTGCCCTCAGAACTTTTTGGTTTCAACCAATTATTTACTTCGGTTTCTGCCAAATTATCTTGACTGCTGTATTCCAAGTTATTTGTTGTCGCCGAATCATTTATAAGTTCTTGTGCAACAATCAGTAAAGTTTCGTCTCCCAAACTAGATATATTATCATATTTTAAATTTTTAATGTTATGCTCTGGAGAGTTTGGCTCAGTCAACAAATTAGGGAAATTATTCTCGCTCTGATCACTTCCTGAATTAGAAGATGAAGATTTATGATGATCAATCGTTGAATTTTCATCAGGATAATTTCTGCCATTATCTGAAAACTGCGTATCTAATAATGATTCTTCCAGACTATCTTCTGACATATCTTCCTGCCAAAAAACAGGTAACTCTAATTCTGTTTTATCCTCCCAGTTGCTATTGGAATCTTGTTGCTGTGATTCTTCATTCATGGCAAAGGGGTCATCACCAAAAGCTGTAGAAGAATCTGATAGTTTTACTATCCCAATAGTATCTTCTGTGGGTACGTCAAATGGACTTTTTGAAGAGATATCTTCAACGCCATTCACAATTTCTGTATGCTCTCCAAAAAAGTTTAAATCAAGCTTATTGCTGTCAAATTCCTCACCAGCGCCCAAATCTTCTAATTCTGATTCGCTATATGCCAGTAGATCAGAGATTTCTGAGGAATTTATCTGCTCTTGACTCTCTGATGTATCAATCTGCCCACCGAATGACTGTAAATATTCATTGATATTCTCAATTCCATTATTGGCAAAACCAATAATTTCTTGATCGTTAGTCAAGCGTAATACCTGTTGATATTCTTCTTTTGCTACATCGTACTGCTGTAAAACATAGTAGATGTGACCTCTTAACAAATGGGGGTTGGGGTCATTTGGTAAATTTTGCACCACTTGGTCAACTAAAGTGGCGGCAACCTCATAATTCCTTTGAACATAGGCGGTCATCGCCTGTTGATATGTCGGCTCGTAATTATCAATACTTGCTGCCATTTCCTCCTCCAATTTCATCCTGCCCACCTAGCACTTCGTAAAATTGCCATTTGATCGAGCAGTCGTAGACACTGATTGTTTTTAGCACTTAGTAACCACTCTCCACGTAAAAAGGGAGCCATAGTATCTGGAACACTAGTTGGTGGGATGAGATTCTGGACATCCAACCAGTCCATACCACCAATTTCCTCTACTGCTAAACCCACTATTGTGTCTTGCTCTTCAATGGCAATCACCGAAATTTCTGCTCTATCCGTGTTTAATGCACTTGCTTCCCCCAGAAATTGACCCAAATCGGCCACCCAAATAACTCGACCTCGTAAATTTAGAGTACCCAAAAGTAAAGGAGAAGCATTAGGAATCGGGGTGATCCGATCAGGACTTAGTTCAATTACCTCCCGGATGCCAGTTGCTTGTAGTGCAAACTCCTGATGCGAGGGAATGTAAAACCTCAAATGTAACTCACCTTCAGGACTTTCTACTTGTAATTCTGGTCGGAAGTGGTCTTGACCGCTACCACTTAAAAAGTCCGGTTTGCTGACCATGTTGTTTTTATCCTTATCCTCGCAGCAGTTGTTTGACTGTTCCTACCAACTCGGTTGGTTGAAACGGTTTGGCTATGTAAGCGTCTGCCCCCTGCTTCATGCCCCAGTAGCGGTCAAATTCTTCGCCTTTGGAAGAACACATAACTACTGGAACATTTTGGGTTTTTGGATCGGATTTTAACCGCCGACAAACTTCGTAGCCGTTCATTCGGGGCATGACAATATCCAATACCACTAAATCGGGAGGTGCTATTTGAATTGCCTCTAATGCTTCTAATCCGTCACTGGCATGGGTAACTGTTAGGCCAGTTGCTTTCAGGAGGTCTGTAATCATCTCCCTTTGCGCGATACTGTCTTCCACAATCAGAACTGTGCTCATAAGTTTCTCTTTACCTCCTGATGTAGACGTTCCTACTTGGAACATTCGCTGATTCCTCCACAAGGATTAACTGTATAAATTAATTTTATGTTTTCAGCATTTTCCCAGTTATTGATGTTTCACTAAGTTGGCTGACTCTGTGATAACATCTTTTTACTCATCTTTTAGTAGATCAACAAATCTTCGATCTCTTCATGTGCCTAAATCGAAGTATCCAAAATCTAAAATTATTCTGCCCCATGCCCAATGCCCAATTTTCATACAAATACGCCGGATGCGGGAAACTCAGTCACTTCAGTGCTGAGAGGGAAGCGGCACGAGGGATTTTAAGACGCTCGCGGACTCGCTAACGCTGCGCTATCCCCGTGGTATTTTATGTTAAAATCAGGTTGTGAGTAAGAACAAAAAACATCTACGTGTTGAAGCATCCTAGTATCGGAGAAATCCCGGCTCCTATGAAACAACGGTTAGGTTTTAGTCCTGGCGCAGTATGACAGGAAAGAGCAAATAAAGGCAGGTTGCGGAGCGTACCGCGTTTTGGCTTAGTGATGGATTCTGAAAGCATTGAAACAATAAAAGTAAACGCGATTACAACATTGGCAATGTCGGTAGTTGATATGAAGTGTTTAGGCGGCGTTTGACGGTCGCAGCGAGAGTTTACTCTGTCCGCAGAATCGAGCGTGTCTTTAGACCTGAGAGTGTCAATGGTTGTTCATATATTTCTCTACGAGCATGAGTAACTCAGTGTCTGTAAATGGTTTTGTTAAATAATCTGTTGCCCCGACCATCCTAGCTTTGACTCGATCAATAAACCCATCTTTCCCAGTAAGCATGATAATCGGTGTGAGCCGAAATGCTGTAGAATGCCGCAGCATGGCGCAAACCTCGTACCCTTCCAATTCCGACATGGCAATGTCGCATAAAATTAAATCCGGTTTGAGTTGAAAAACCAGACTCAGTGCTTCTAAGGGATTGGTGAGAGCGATCGCTTCATAACCTTGTGGTTGTAAGATGGAATTTATAGTCTCACCGATGGCGATCGCATCGTCAATACATACTATCCGCCCCCTCTCTTTTCCCTTCAATTGCCAGCTATCCGTAAATGTATTGGGTTTGTTTGTATCTGAATATACGATTTGCAGCCAACTTTGTTGCACATATGGATATATTGCCTTAGCCACTGTCAAAATGTCTCGGTTGAGATAGCGAGCCAGTTGACGCAAAGATGTTTTACCATCAGCCCAATGTTGTAGCTTATTCACCGTTGCTTCTGGTAGGGAAGATTGTAGCTGAACTTTGTCAGATAGCACTGGCAATTGTTCTGGAGACTGAATGTGCGGATACAGTTGCTTCCATTCTTGCAGCTGCTTAGTAATTTTTGTCACAAATGGAGCAATCTCGAAAGTGTTTAATTGCGGGGCAAGTGCCGCACCCTGATGGAAAATGAAGTTACCTTGGTGTAAACCCAACAGGTCAAAGAGGGTTTCATGTACCAAGCCCTGGATGATACTACCAGCTATCTTTAGGTTGATTATATTCCGCTCCAAAAGTGCCCAAAGATAGGCATACTCTGGTGCGTCGCTTGGTGGTATGGAAGCAATTTGTTTGTCGGTAAGTCGCGTCTCAACTCGGTAATGACGTAAATAATCGCTAATTCGGGATAAATTACTCTCGCCTTCTTGGCAATAGATAATTTGACCATTGAGAAAAAATACGAACCAAGACTGTTGTTTAGAGCGATAAATGCTTGCTCCGTCTTCACCCAGTTTGTTGTTATGGTGAAAGCTAGTAGCTCTCACCCATAGTTGCCCAGTTCGCTGTCCTAACTCAATCAATTGCAGGATACTGCAAATATCAATTTCATTTAAATTTCCCTGCATTTATCTAAAAACTACTCCTTAAGTATTGCTGAATTCCGAATTTAAGTACATTGGTGCGAAAAAAACCAAGTATGTTACAAAACGTAAATAAGCTTCAAACCCTTACCAATGACCAATACAACTCTTGGAGAGGCTGCGCCAACGACAACTCTACAAGACGCACTCGCGTTCGCTCAGTACAAATGACAAATGACAAATGACCAATGACCTTAAGGAATACATTAAGCTATAAACCTTTATCTTTCGTAATACACTTCGACAAAGCTAGTGTTAACACGGAAGTCATCATCACTATCATCAGTACAAAATATAAAGGCGCGACCAGCTCGCTTCTATAAGTATGAAGACGTAACATCTCACGTCTATAGTTTTGTCTGTCTTGTTTTCCTAAACTTCGGTTCAGTGAAACAAGTTAACAGAATTATTTAACAGTGAACAGTGAATAGTTTTCAGTTATCAGTGATCTATTTATGCCTGGGTTTAAGTCGTGATAACTGATAACTGTTTTAAGGTATATCCCAAAACACGAACTTTAAGTGCATCAATAAAGGACTAACGGTGTGCTGTATTTAGCAGAAGTACAAAAACAGAAAGGTGGTTTACTCAGTGGCGGTGCCAAAACCGAATTGAAACTGCTAGCTTGTCAGCGAACTGACCAGAATTGGAGTACTGTGTCGGAAGAAGTGATTGCCGCTGAGGACGCAAGCAAATTAAATGATGGCGCTTTGGTACTAGTTGAACTGAATCCGAATCGTCAAGTGCAACGGATTCAAGAAGCTGGTCGTCCACTAGTCAATATTTTGCAGAATTTTTCCCGCCAGTTGGAGAAATTTAAGCTCAAGGAAGATGAGATTGATCAGTGGAAACAGTCGCTAACCTTTCAGGCGCAAGAGTTGAATCGCCGTGAAATGGACATGGAAGTACGATCAGAACAGTTGCAACAATTAGAGGAAGAGTTGCAACACCTAGAAGAGCAAAAACAGGAAGTTGACACCTCCCGCCAGGAAATTGAAGGATTACAAACAGAAATTCAGCGTAACCGCCAAGAGTTGGAAGGTGCTTGGGAGCATTTGCGGGGTGAGCAGCGTCGCCTAGAGGAACGTCTTGCGGATTTTCAACAAGGGACGGTTTTGGATGAGGAGCAAAGTCGGGTAATGAGTGAGTTACTCGATCGCTTGTCTAGTGCTGGTACTCCTACAGAAACAGTCAGAGAACACCTGGATCTGGCCTTTGAATTGGTCGAAAAGCAGCAAGCTATTTTGACTCCGCACTGGCAAAAACTACAGGAGCAAAAAACTGCGATCGCACAACAGCAAGAAGAAGTTGAGCGTTTGTCACAAACCTTTAGCGATCGCCAAAATGCATTGCAAGAAGCACAAAATTCCCTGGTTCAGCAAACAGGCCAATTGCAGATCAATACAGCAAACCTTAACACCAAGCAAGAGTATGCTCGCATAATCAAAGAGCAGTTCCGAAACGCCGAAGAGTTATATCAACAAATTCACTCTTTAGCTGCAACATCTAATGATGTAGTTCTCGGACAGCAAGCTGATGTGGAAGCTTTGGAGAAAAAGCCTTTAGAAGAACTACAAAAAATCGTGCAAGAATTGCAATATAAGGTGGAAATAGACGCTAGTTTTGTTCACGATCAAGAACAAGAACTGAAATATAAACAAGAAACTATAGAAGAACTGCAAACTAAAATAAATCACGCATCTGACCATGACCACATAAATTTGGAACTGGAACTAACGGATGAAAAAGACCTCTATCAGATGCTCAACTCCAGTTTGGTGGGACAACGCCGCAATATGTTGCAGCATCAGAAGTTTCTCAAGCAACACCAAGCTGTACTGCTACGGCGACAAGGACATACTGTTGTTGAAGAAGAAAGCAACAATAAAATTAATTTAGAACCAGTTCTTCTATAGTTTCTTGTTTATAT
>NZ_JAIVFV010000116.1 GCF_020829445.1 Nostoc sp. CHAB 5836 | reverse complement strand
AAAAGTTCGTTTAATTTGGACACTTATAGAGCCATAAATGCTGTAACTCAATTACCATAAAGGTTACGGCTTATTTGCAGTTAATGTGGTTTGAAAACCATTGTTTGCAGTTTGAAAATTATGTTTGCAGTTTCATTTGCAAATAATGTGGTTTTGAGACCCCCCTTATTTGCAGTTAATGTGGTTTCAAAATCGCCTTGTTTGCGGTTTGAAGCGTTTATGTTTGCAGTTCGCTACATCTAGGCAGAGGAAAAATAGAAATAAGGGACGTTAAAGTTTTGAAAAATTGAACGAGTCAAATTATTGACAATTATTTGGAGATGAAAAAATCCTTCAGATAACTTAGGAACTGTAAAGACTTTTAGCCAAGGTTTAATTAAATTGAATAGCACAAATGGCATTTTTTTTGAACACAATCGAGTACTTCAAACGATGTTGCCTCTGGTTTTAAACTTTTTCTTGCCAAGTTTTTGCACCATTATTTCGCTACAAGGTCAAGATTACAGGATTTCCGCTCTTCTCTAGTAAGTTTTGCCACGCTAGGATTATTTCTAATAAGTCCAATTCTTATCGAGGCGTTTTCAATGGTCAAACTGGGTCCAGAACCATTTTTCATAGCAGGTCACCTGGCATTGGACTTTCTGAACAGCATAGCTGCGCCACAGGGAGAGTCAATTGAGTGGCTTTCCAGTGGCTCGGACTTACTTGACTGGCTAAAAAGTGCCAGAATGCTCGACTTTGAGATCGCGCAACGCTTCCAAACTGAGAATAGTTCTAATACACTCGACGCAGTTGCGAAAGAAGTACGTCACTTAAGGGAATGGCTGCGTGGGTTTATCACCCGCCATGCAGGGCACCGGATCAACCTGTCCGTGCTTGCAGAACTGGAGCCGTTAAACTGCCTTTTAGAGCAGGATCAAGCTTTCCAGCAGATTGAGGCGGCCAGTTCGGAGCAGGAGGCAGCAAGTGCATTAGTCTGCAAAAAACATCGCCACTTGAAGCAGCCTGAGCAGTTGCGACAGATCATTGCCGACGAAATTGTCAACTGCGTTTGTAATGTTGATTTTAGACTGATCCGCCGCTGCGAGAACCCAACCTGCACGCTCTGGTTCTATGATACAACAAAGAGTCACGCCCGCCGGTGGTGTAGCATGTCCTTATGTGGTAATCGCGCTAAAGCGGCTGCATATAGAATACGAGCGAAGCAAGTAATGGACACATTCGATGAGCGAACATTCTAAGATTATTTGTTTGATATTACTGAATTTTCGTTCTGGGTGATGGCGTGGCAACTTTACTATCACTAATTTTCTAGAGCGGTAAAACTTGCTAGAGGATTTTCGTCATCATTTGGGGATAAACTTTTTCTAACTCCTCTCTCAAATACTCAAGGTGATAACCGTGGTCTAGCAGAATGGTGATTTTGGGAATATTGACGGGCTTCGACTGGAAATAACCAATGTTTTTAGTCAACATCTCAATCAAACCCTTATCATCAGATACATTTGCTTTGGTGCAATGAGTAAAGAAGGAAAACCCCAGGGTATCAACGGCTAGATGCCTCTTAATCGAATGGCACTAAGAAAAGCGCAAATGTATTATTTACAAGGGTTTCATCACTTTGGAAAAACGTAGGCTAATGAAGCAGCGATCGCAAACTGAAAGTTGCAGATTATTCTGATTCCCGACCTTAAAACTATTAGTTTCCTAAACCCCTTACCAGGCAAATATTTCAGCTTTTCTTAGTGCCATTCGCCTCTTAATCCCATTCGTCGATTTGTAGAAACAATATCCTTTCGATTCAACACTAGCATTACAAGTGTTTTTCACCGCTTGGGAGTCAATTATGATCAACGTCGTCCATTTGGGTTTTTTTTTACTTGCTCACGCACTTGAGAATGTAAGATACCCATTAGTTTGTCGATCGCTCCTTCAGCCCGCCACTGCTTGTAATGCCAATATACGGTTGAGTAGGGGGGCAAGTCCGAATGGCAAGTCTTCCCAATTACAGCCATTCTTCAGTTGATAGAAGATGCCATCCAAGAGTTCTCTTTTTGTCCAATTCGAGGGTCTGGTCTGCTTCTTAGGCGGCAATATCTGAGGCAGTAGGGGTTCAAGGATTTCCCACTCTTCGTCTGTTAGGCTGCTAGAGTACGGCATGACTGCTGGATACGGCTTTTGCGGTAACTGTACTTCAAGATAGTAAAAGATGTCAAATGGGTTCTATACAGGGGTTTCAGATGAGGAGGCAATGGAAGCAATTGAAATGGATAGACGATGGCAGTTAGTTTTAGATTGTCTTGATTGTGAGCAACCACCTTTTGGGAAAGGAACACTGGTGAGATTTCGTGCGCTTTTAATGTCAAAGTCGTTTGACCGACGGTTAATTGAAAAAACGATTTGTATGGCACAAAAATAAGGAGATTATAACTCGCGTTCGTTAAAAGTGGCGCTAGATTCAAGTCCGCTATGGGGAGCGGCAAGAGTTGAAGATACGTACAACTTGTTGGGTCATGCACTACGAAAAACATTAGAAGTTATAGCCCAGAATTATCAACAAGATTTGGCAGATGTGGCTGCAAGTGCAGGGGCAGAAATCGTCACTGGAAGTAGCCTCAAAGCAGCTTTGGATTTAGATTGGGATGACCCAGAATCTTGCAGTCTTGCCCTATCTACAATATTGCAAGCATTAAACTCAGTTGAGTCTTGGGTAGAGCAAAAAACTGATTTGGACTTTAAAACAAAGAATCAGGTAAACAAGAGTCTCAAAGATGCAAGGCAAATTGAAACACAAGATGTGGAGGATGCATCGGATGGTTCCCCAAAGCTTCCCTGCAGGACGCTACGCGAACGTAAAGCAGTGGCGAAGGATAGACGTATTTCCATCGAAGATGAGGATATGCGTCATGGGCGTAAAAGCCGCAGTCAAAAATTTGATGGCTACAAACGTCATGTTCTCAAAGACTTAGAATTACAAATGGTCAGGGCTGTTGGTGTCACCAGGGCAAACACATCAGAAGCATCTGTAACTATAGACATTGAGTCTGATTTAAATGCCCAACAAATAACTCTTGAAAACATCGAAGAATTGCAAATCGACCGTGCATATTTGGTTAACCATTGGGTGAAAGAGCGCATCCCAAATATGATTCAGAGAACACTGTTATGAACCGTTGGTATAATGCAGCTTTCGTGTTCGGTAATTTACCTTGCCGTAGTTGCCAGGAGTAACAGGTATCTCGGCTCAATACCTTATAACCACTACCATGAAATGCAATTACGATTGTCATCACTTCTGATAAATGCATTCTTGAGTAACTGCGACGCTCCCCCTTGGTGGATGGTAACTGTGGTACTTGTTGCCACAAGTTCTCCCACTGGTTACAAAAATCATCTACGTCACAGAAGATTTGTTCTATATCCAGGCGAGATACAATGGTAGACATAGCCGAGACCCTCATTTTTCTTAGATATTTTTAGTCTCGGCGTTTTTTTGTGCCTTTTTTACTCATTCTCAATCAATCTTAGCGATCGCACTTTGTCTATCCAGTTAAGCAAATTCTTACCTATCACTTCAAGGTACTCGCCACCATTTAATTAACTTTATTCCCAAATTATTAGCAGCAACTTCAACAAAACGTCTCCAAATTTATCGCACTTTGCTAAAAGTTATTGCTCACAAGGCTGTTCTCGGCCGTCCTGCTAGAAATGAACCACGAGTCCGTAAACGCCGCCCCAAAATTTACCCCTTGATGACAAAACTCAGGCATGAATTACGCTCTTCAATTGCGAACTGCTTAAACTGCAAGTGTTTCAGCTTTTCTTAGTGCCATTCGTTATGGGCCTAATTGGTAAGGGAGGTAACGGTTTAATATTACACAGTGCCTTAGCGATAGAACCTGAGAATGGCCAATCCCTTGGGTTATTATGGCAAAAACTTTGGGATCAAGAGCCAAAGTGGCTAAAACAATTTTGGGTATCGCGCCTAAATGTCAGATACTGCCAATCAAACTAATGACTCGGTGCGGGTCTCTAAGAAATTTAAAACGTATTGATTCCGTTTTTGATTGGATTATAGACCACAAGGCTGAATTTGGTATTAATATCATTGGCGCTTAGATTTAAACTCCTTGTCTATTTTGGAATTGATTTACTCCTCCAAACTGTTCGCTTTACTTTTCTTTAGAAACAGCCTCTGAAAGCTTCAAAATTCCTAACATCTGAAAACAGGTTTTTATACCACAAGCAATATTCATCCACAAACTTGAGGGTTTTAATGGGTGAACGAGGCTTTACTATGCTCTGTGTCTTTGTTCTAGGTTTTGTACATTATTATACTACCGCGATAGTGACACAAGAGGGCTATTTGGGAAGCTTCTTTAAAATCTTCGTAACGCCTGCCTGTGCGCAAACCTCATCCTTCTCGCCACCAGGCGCACCCCCAACGCCAATAGCCCCAACGATTTGGCCTTTGGCTTTGATAGCAATGCTTCCTGGCAACGAAATGATATTCGGTATGGTTAAAAAGGATAAAGCGTTGGGATTGGTTTTTAAAAAGGCAGCGAACTGAGTACCAGTCTCTAAGTTAAATATCGGTCCCATTGTTACGGCGGTGTAGGCCTTGCGGAATGCAGTATCCTTCGTATGCACTACGCTATGGTCACCTTTGAGATGGACCTTAATAAGTCCTGATGGATCAACAACGACCACAGATACTTTATAACCTGAGACTTCGCAAGACCGCACAGCTTCCCTCGCTGCTTCAATTGCAAGATCAAGCGTTAAAGCATAGCTTCCGTTTCCCACTTGTGCCTGGGTTGGTAAAGCAATGAGCATTCCGAAAAGTGTTATGGCAGAACTGAGTATTTTATTCATGTAGTTTTTCTAAACGTAAAATGAGTTTGCGAATAGCAGTGATTACTCTTTTAATATTTCAAGAGCTTTGGTGGTATAAATATACACCAGAAAGGTTACAATCCTTCTGCCCCAAATTTTCAGGCGTGAGCAGACGAGGCATTTATCGATTTACTCATGTGTTTAAAGTTCTATCGTAGATAACGAAGGAAACCAAACGGTCACTACCAGTAGTTGCAAAGAATGGCTCCTAGTTTTACGCAAAATGCTTGAGTATACAGCACTTCCGGCAGCTATGAGGTACATCCTAAAAGCTGAAAGCGATGATAGGAGAGGGGCAAGGAGAAAACTATATTGCATAATAGCCGGAAGCGCTGTATTATTAGCTATCAATCTACATTCTTATTTAGCAACGCCCCGGCAAACATCTCGAAAGCGTGGGCTGCTTAAGCCACAGTCACATTTCCCGCTGAGAAACATTGCTTCGTCTCCATTGGCCAAGCGAAAAAACTGGGAGCCTTCATGTGGTCCTAACCCATTATTTAAGTCAGAGGTTAGCAGCCGAGTGGCAACAATACGTCCGCGTTGACCTGGTGATACTGGAAAGCCCTCTCGATCAATAACTTCAACAAAAACATGCCCAAGTATGAGATGAAATTCGTCAGGATTGATCTGACAAGAAACAGCAAGGATACCAAATTCTGAAGATCCATAAAAGTTAGTTATTGAGATAACCCCTTGCTGATAAGCAATTTCACGAATCTTCTTTGTAAATAGGCTGCTTGAACCAAGCCACCATCGAAGGTTACATTGAGAAAAAAAATCAGGTTGATACTGCAAGAGATCTTCGACTGTTCGACCGCTTTTCTTTAATCCCGAACGTTGTGTAAGTATAAGGGTGTTGCACCTGAATGTTTTTATCTGAGTCAGAGTAGAATCCTCATCATCAGCCAGGTAGTGCCGAGGAATGCAAATACCATTCAGCAACCGAATCGCATCATCGTAAGCCGGGGCAGCAGTGTGCCCTTGGTGGTAGCCATTAAATGCAACGATGTTTGTAATTGGTCTGTGGATTTCCAAGAGGCGAGCTAGTGTTTCAGTCATAGCTCGCCAATCTGAACGCGTCCAAAAGGCAGAAGTGGGGCTTCCAGTCGTGCCGCTAGTACTCCGACAGATGTAGAGGTTAGCTCGGCTCGATTGTGGTACAAGTTCCCAAGGAGAAAGATTGCGCAGTTCTTCTTTAGAGAGAGGAGGCAAATATGCAAAGTCTTTAAGGCTATTAATCTTTTCGGGAGCAATCCCAGCTTCTTTTAAACGCCTATTCCAGAAAGGAACCTGACTACATGCGAATCTTAGCTGGTTTTGCACTGCTATCGTGGTCAGTAATTCCTGTTGATCTGGTAAGCACTTATCAATTTGAGCATCACGTAAGCTAAGTGAATACAAATTCATCATAAGAATGTTTGAATTAGGATATTGTTACTAACAGATGTAAAAAAATTGGCGTCGCATGGTGTTTCGTAATTAGACCTCTTGCATAATTATTTTGTAGTATGATAAAGGGTTTGAGAAAAAATCCATATCAGAATCTATACAGAGAATTTTTGTTACCTCATTGGGATGTCTGATAGAGATAGAAAGCAAATTTTTAAAGCCCTCCATTGTACCATAATTTATTTGGGTGCGGCTCTTTTGAAAAGACGCTTTTTGTCTGTCCATAAAGCCTAAAGTTATTGTGGAGCAGTAATTACAGGCTTTAAGCATTTTCAAAATACTCCGTTCAAATTTCAAAAATAGAAACATAACTTTTTTGTAGCATCATATTACACCCTAAAAGCCTGTTTTTAGGTTTGATTTATCTGTGATCGCTTAATTTTACGTATTTGCCTAGAGAGTAGAAAATTAGATATAGAGCAGATTAGAACCATGTAATATAAATGTAGTTTATTGTCTTCCTAAAAGAGCCGCACCCAATTTATTTTTGCAAGAGGTCTATTGAAGTAGAAATTACGCGATCACTTCAAGCTTGCAGGCGGGTAGTGGTTGCAGCACCACAGAACCCTCTTTAAAGTCGAGGTAAGTAAATATTCTAAAAAAGCAATGGTTGACTTAGGAATTACCGAGCCATATAATTTTCCTAAAAACTCTTGGTTTTCATAATTGAATGTTTCATTATAAATCTTTCCTTTCCGTTGATTGAGCATTGGTATTGCAGTTCATTCATCGGTTTTACCCTATGCATAACCGCAGATATCTCCTCATAATAAATGACATTCATCTTCGATGAATACTACCATCTTTCCAGATATTATCTGTTTGAAGTAACAATAAATTCGCCAATTTACGAGGATGAGATGATGATACTTTAACCATTAACTCCCATTTCTTTGAGGGTTGGTAAAAACAATTAATCCTAAAAATTCCTTTAAGGTTTTCCACAAGGTTTTTTTACGTATTGACAGCAGGATAAGGATTTCAGATTCAAAATTACATTTTCCTCAAACCGCTTATATATGCTTAATTTTACCATTTTTGCCAAAATTTATATAGGCTCTTATTTTGGCAAAGTATTGAAGTGATTATCCCATTTTTTCTCATTTTTGCGAATATGAGTTGATGTACACCTTGGATATCGTATGGCGAACAATTGAATTAATACTTCAATTATACAACGCTAAATGATAATCACATTGTTAGGGTGAAGGCACTTGCCAAATCTTGATAGTTTCATCTGCACTGCCACTAACAAGCTTATGACCGAAAGGATTGAAAGCAACAGACCAAACTGCTTTATTATGTCCTCTAAAAATGCCTATTAATCGCCTATCGTGGGAATTCCACAGCCTAATCGTACGATCGTAACTGCCACTGGCAATCTGTCTGCCATTAGGACTGAAAGCAACAGACCAAACTGCTTTACTATGTCCTACAAGAGTACCAAGTAATTGACCATTCTGAGGATTCCACAACTTGATCGTATGGTCATGACTGCCACTAGCAAGCTGCTTGCCACTAGGACTGAAAGCAACAGACCAAACGGCCCTATGGTGCGCGGCTAAGGAAATTTTTAATTTGCCCGTTTTCAACTGCCATATCATAATTTTTCCGTTATCAGTGCCGCTAGCTATAAGCTTTCCATCCGGGCTGATAGCAACAGATCTAACTCCGTCTTTTTGATTCAAAGTGTTGATCACCTCCCCAGTCTGTACATTCCAAAGCTTGATTTTCTTATCCCAACTGCCACTAACTAAAACTTTCATGTCTGGCGTGAAAGCAGCAGACTCTACATCGTCTGCATGTCCTGATAAAGTACGAATTAGTTTGCCAGTTTCTAGATCCCACAATTTAATCCGACGATCCCAGCTGCTACTAACAAAAATATGCCCATCAGGACTGATGGCAAGGGATTTAACTGCATTGGCATGACCATGAATAGTATAAAATAATTTATCGGTTTGCAGATTCCAAATCTTAATTATGCCATCATAACTACCGCTAGCTAAAGTTTTACCATCTGGGCTAATGGCAATTGTATAAATCCATGCTGAGTGCCCTTGAAGGGTTTTAATAGATTGAGTAACAAATAGTGATTGAGAGGCTGATGTGAATGAGGTTGGTTGTAAAAGCGTTTTAGTTTGATGAACGAACAAAACAACAATTCCTACTATGGTGATTACTAATATTGTTAAAACTTTGTAAAAAAATATTTTTAACATCATATAGAAATTTGATTTGGTTTTTGAAAAAAAGATACGATAAAATACGGAGGTAAATATTTATTTATCTAACATTGAACATAATAAATCAGCATTACAAGCTAAGATGTTGTTTGAAAAGGGTCGTTTGAGATGATAATTAGTACATTTAGGCATCTGAATATAGGGCTAAAACCTTGATTTCTCATTGCAGTTGAGGCTAATTATCAGGGCAAAATTATACCTTACCAAACTTTTCAAACATCCTCTTAGAGCTGATTCGTAAAGAAAATCTTAAGGGTACTCAACTCGTAACTAAGTCTAAGTTTCAGCTATCCCTCTCCTAAGAAACAAGGCAGGAGGCAGGAGGCAGGAGGCAGAAGGCAGAAGGCAGAAGGCAGAAGGCAGAAGGCAGAAGGCAGAAGGGAAGAGGATTTGACTTGTTTCTTCCATCCATAACGGAAGCGAGCGCCTCCGTAAACAGCTTCTGTCACTCTCCGAAAACATTTACCATTTCTGAATTCTAGAGCTTCTGTATAGCAAGCGATCACGCGATTCTTTTCTAATAACAAATACAAAAACGATTTTTTTTCTAATAGTATAGCTTGTATTGATTGTCTCATGAGGTTTCTAGCGATTGCCCTGCCGGAAAGTGACAGATGAGGGATAATAAGTGCTTTATTGACTTAAATTCATGAAACTCTTGCTAGACAAGTACTTTACTTGAGTTTACAAATTAGCTCTTAGGATAACAGAACTACAAAAAAAATATTGATGATCGCTCAGATGCGCATGAAGTAAAAAGCGTTAGCAGTAAAGCTAGTTGAGCAAGAATATGGTTTCGGTATTTTTGTGATTTGATTCCAACATTTTTTCATTTAAATATTATTCATTGCTTTCTTTTCTTTAATTATTTAATTTAGTTATTTTACGTTTATTTTTTGTTGTTGTATCTTGGTATATAATCCATAGCCGGATAAGAAATAAAATTGTTATTCCAGTAATAATAGCAATTCCAATAGGTGTTAAATATGTCCAATGTCCCGACATTTTATCCAAAATATGCCAAATTAACAAAAATATAGCAAAGTAAGTCATTTGATGCAATTTCTTCCAGTTTCTCTTCAGTTTCTTAATACTCCAATTATTAGAGGTAATAGCCAAAAGTGAAAAAATAGTAAGAGTGGTAATTCCTTGTATATAGATCCAAAACGTCTTTAAATCTAAAAAATCCAAGTTTCTTTTTTTTACTAATAGGAAACTATGTCCCAAGGCAAAAAAAAAGGCTATAATTCCTATGGAACGGCGGTATTTTAGTAAAAATTGAGGAATACCAGTTTCTTTTGTATGAGGAAAAACGATTTTAAGATTTGTGGGTATTAATGTAATAACATAAGTCATTAATGATATAAATCCCAAAATATTAACCGATAATGGCATATCCATTGTTAACATGGCAAATCTCTAATTTTCGTAGGTTTTGTCAAAGCAGTTTTATGTCGTTATCGAGCAGGCATCTCCTGGCGTGTACCAGCACAATTCGGGGATTTTAGGTTGATTCGCATCCGCTTCAGTCGATGGTCAAAAACTATTTCGTTTGAAGGCAGGTGTTTCAGTAGTTGGCAGATGATGCCGACAATGAATATGCGATGATTGATTCCACAATTGTCCCTGCCCATCAACACAGTGTAGGTGCAAAGAGGAGATTGAGTACCAAGATTCATGCTGTGGTGGATGCGTTAGGCAATCCACTCAACTTCTACTTGAGACCTGGGCAGGGTAAACGCATCTAAAGTACTCTGGATCGCAACTAAATGAAAAACCAACGAAGAAATCAGGATTTATCGCTTAATTCACTTTCCACGATTCAATGCGATCTCTAAAATCTTTGTCAATAAGCAGAGATTAATGAGATTATTTAGGAGTTTATTCTCAACAGACTAGTCTTATTGACATGATGCGCCTGCCCTGCCTGGGCAAGCCTGTGACCTGGATTTTATATAGCTTGCTTATTAACTGTATCTACGAGGAATTTTCTGATCTCATTTAGGCGAGGATCGTTGATGGATTCCTCGTAGCGGTTCTTGAATTTGGTAAGATTTTCCTCCCCAGGTCCGGGGAAAAGCTTCTCTTTCACTTCTTTGGGAGATTTAAAATATCCCCACGTAACCAGGTTTAACCAATGCTCAAAGTCATACTGACCGCTATGTTTTACCTCTGGTTTATCAAGATTAAAGACAGGTGGTAAGAAATCTGCCTCTTTGAACAGCTTGAATAACTGAGTTGTTGCATTCGACTCAGAAATTTCTTCAGCTTCGACTGCATCGATAATTTTTACTGCCGCGCCAAAAAATTCCTGATAGGCGTCAATGGATGGACAAAATGTACCAACATGGGGAAGGTGTAATTCTCTGAGAATTTCTGGATCTTTGAACTGGCGGTATCTCTTATGTACAGCCTCCATGTGAAGACGGCTAAGACTGACTGATGCATACCAGACTCGTACCCAAGCGTTCCAGAGATCATAATTGCGCCAGGAGATGTAAGAGCCTCGCACTATTGCATCAACGTTATCTAGCGTACATTGTTGTAACTGATCGATTCGCTCGAAGCGCTCCTCAGAGAAGTCACCGTCGTTTATCGCTCTTAAAAGCTCCTCAGCCAAGGGTAAAAGGGCAGTCATGGTTGATGCCAGTCCTCGGGAGTACAGTGGACCAAGTGCCCCTGCGGCGTGGGATGTGAGGCAATAGCGATAACCGATAGTCCGCTTGCTAGAATACTGCACGCGATCTCCAGTAGAAACCCAGTTACGCACCGACTTCGCAGATTCAAATTGTCTTGCCATGCTCGGAAAGCGGGCAATGAAGTCTTGGAATTCTTTCTCTGGCGGAATGTTCTGATTTGGAAATTTTCGCGAATCGAGCTGTAGTCCGACACTAACCAAAGCATTCTCCGGCTCTGGGCCATTGTTAAATGGAATCACCCACATCCAACCACTATCAAAACAGTGATGTAACGTCCCTTGAGACCACTTTCTGGGTACATTGTAAATTCCCTCCGGCATGCAATCTTCAAAAGGCTTGACATTAATCATGTGGGTGAAAATGCTACGCGAATTCGTCTTGAATCGAGAAGGCGTTTCCCGCAATCCGAATTTGTTCGCTACAACTGAACGATAACCTGTGCCATCAACAATGTATTGAGCCTCAAACTTCTCTCCTTGTTCGCTTTCCAAGGAAACACCTTCTTCGGAAAAATAGATATTGGCGATTCGTGTATTCTCACGAACTGTTGCGCCGTAATTTTTGGCAACATTGATGAGATAAGAATCTACATCCTGTCGGAAGTAGTGAACTTCTGGACCGTCAAAAGCATCTGGGATAACCACTTGATAGACTTCATTTGGGTTCTGTTCCTGACCTTCACGATGATATACAAAGCCAAAATTGCGCTTGATTCCACAACTAGATGTTACATTGTGTCTTGTTTCAACAAACCCAGAGATATTATTGATTTCAGGGATATCGAAGCGTTCGCTAAGGATTTTCAGTAGTTTTGTTGTATCGGGGACGGTTGATTCACCAATGGCGAATCTTGGGTGTTGTGCTGCATCAATGATTAATACACGAGCATTATTCTTAGCAAGAATCATACCCAGAATCGCGCCAGACATCCCTGAGCCTAATATAACAACATCAAACATTTTGCTTTCTCCTTGTATAAGTTGGTAAGTCTTGATTAGCGTTGTAAATTTCACGCTCACTCTTATGAGACATTTCCTCTCGTTGTGTTTGTCTGATTAAACACTACTTTTGTAACGTAGTTGGAACATCTTATTCCTGGGATGGAACTGAAATTGAACACTTGTACCCTCTAAAGAAAATAGCCAAGGACACTGCAAGCATTGATAATCCGACTAAGCAAACTCCATTCCATTGCAGCCAACTCCAGCCATAGATACCGAGAATAGACCCTAGCGATCCACCCATGAAATTGGACACCATATAGACCGTATTCAAACGACTTTGGGCTTCTGGTAACAGGCTATAAATGCGTGCTTGATTCGACACAAGAGTGGATTGTGCTCCTAAGTCCAACAAAATGACTCCGATCGCAAGCCCCCACAGATGAAGCCCAAAAAACCAAAGCACAAGAAACGCCAAAAGCGTAATCGTCACACCTAATCCCACCGTCAGACGAGGACTTTTTTTATCTGCAATTTTTCCGATAACAGGGGCAGTAGCAGACCCAACTATGCCTACCAAGCCGAACATACCTGCTACTTGGCTACCATAGTGATAGGGCGACTGTTCTAGCAAAAATGCGAGAGTACTCCAAAAGGCACTAAATGCTCCAAATGAGAGGAATCCAATCATCGAAGCTTCCCGTAATACAGGCTGAGAGCGAATTAATCCTAATAAAGAGTGTATCAATTTTTGGTAAGACAGCTTTAGCGATGGCTGACTTTTGGGCAGCAATTTTAAGACTATAACTGCAAGGAAAGTTATTAGCCCGCCTGCGATCCAGTACATTGCTCGCCAACCTAATGTTTCTCCAATCCACCCGCTTACAGTTCGTGCTAAGAGGATGCCGATAAATAAACCGCTCATCACGTTTCCCACAACTTCTCCTCGCTCTCCTGGTTTAGCAAGATGGGCGGCAAATGGAAGGATTAGTTGAGGCACAATCGTGGTGATACCAATCGCTAGGCTTGCACTAGCAAGCCAGACTATGCTTGGGGACACAGCCGCAGTTACCAAAGCACAGGCTGTTGCAGCCAACATGGTCACAATCAGTCTTCGACGTTCGATCATATCTCCCAATGGAACAAACAGGAGTATTCCTAGGGCATAGCCGATTTGTGTGAGCATCGGGATAAAACCTACCTGCAGAGCGGAAGCATTAAAACTTCGTCCCATCTCTGCAAGTAGCGGTTGGTTGTAGTACAAGTTTGCTACGGCGATTCCGGCGGTAATTGCCATAACCCAAATTGTATTACGTTTCATACTTTGTGCTTCTCATAGGACTGCTCTTCACTCTTTGCCTTTCGCCAAAAGTTGTATTGTAGAATTTGTTTAGGAATGCTCTAGACTACTGCGGGAAATGGCAATTCTTGCGGCATTTGCCATTAACAAATCCTTACGAACCTTACCAGTTACTGTTTTGGGTAAGTCAGTAAAGCAAATTATATGGGGCTGCTTGTATGGAGCTAGTTCATTACTGCAAAACTCCAACAAGTTCTCCTCTGTAATCAAAGTCTTGTCTAATGCTTCTACAAATGCCATTAAAATTGGGGAATTTTTCAGCTTGTCATCTACTGATATTCCAATCACTGCCGCTTCACGTACCTGTTGATGTCGGCACAAAAACCTCTCAATTTCGAGTGAGGATATGTTCTCCCAACCATAGTCCGTTTCTACATAAATCAAGTCTTTAATCCGGTCTCGAATTTCTAGGTAACCATCTGAATGAACAACTGCCATATCTTCAGTGTGGAACCACCCACCGCGAAATGCTTTTTCAGTTGCCTCAGAATTCTTATAGTAACCCAGCGTAACTGTATTCCCTGCCATTACAACTTCACCTAATGTCTGCCCATCGCTAGGAACATCCTTCATTTCCTTGTCCACCACGCGTAAGCCTGTACCTGCATGAATCGTTGTCATACCTTGACGTGCAAGATGTGTAGCACGAAGATCGGGCGGCAAATTCTCCCACTCATCTTGCTCTTCGCACACTACATAAGGTCCGTAGGTTTCATTCAAACCATACTGATGTACAACACGCACACCCTTCTCTTCCAAAGACTGAATCAGTGTAGGTGATGGAGCTGCACCGCCAGTAGTGATGGTAAGTCCTTTAAAGGCTTGTTTGTCCTCTGATGCCTCTATTAATAACCGTAAAAAACGTGGTGCACCACACAAATGGGTAATGCTATGTTTGTACAGCATACTGATTAGTTCTGCTTGTTTTCCTCTGTCGTTGTGTGAAATAACAACCTGTACTGCACCTACTGCTGCATTAGCCCATATATGACCCCAGCCATTGACATGAAACATTGGCAACATCCACAAGTATTTTGATGCCTTATTTAGTCCCATCATCAGCACTTGGCCAATTGCATTTAGGTACGCCCCCCGGTAGGTGCAGATCGCACCTTTTGGATGCCCGGTTGTACCAGAGGTAAAGTTAATTGCTATGGGGTCTAATTCCTCAGAGACAATTTGATCTAGAATCCAACTCCCATCCTCTGCTGCTAGGCAAGTTTCATAGTCAAGTACTCCAGGATGTGACTCTTGGTTGAGGCTATTGAAGATAATTATGTGTTGCAGGTTCGTGAGAGAAGTACGAATTTCAGATGGTATCTTATGGGCAAAGTGAGCATCTAAAATTAGAATTTTTGCTTCACAATGACCAAGCATATACACAAGGTCAGTAGTTGTCAACCAAGGGTTGAGCATTACTAAAATAGCGCCTATTGCTGGAATGCCAAAGTTGGCTTCTATAACCTCTGAGCTATTCTCTGCCAATACTGCAACCCGATCTCCATAATTGACCTGTAGCCGATTCAATGCCTGTGCTAAGCAGCGTGAGCGATGCAGCATCTCGCCATAAGTAATTACATTCTTGGAGCAAATGACTGCTTTTTTGTCAGGAAATACCTGGCCATTGCGTTCCAAGAATGTAGTAGGGTTCAAGCTTTTATAGAAATGCATTTGATGTATCTCAAGATTTTTTAACTTGCTGCTGAGAGCGCCGTGAAAGAATGCCTTTGAGAATACCGTCATACACCCCAGCTCGGGCTTCTAACATACGCATTGCACCGTCGAAGATTTTTTGAAAGTCTTCATCTGTGCGTATGTATGGTAATCCAGCATTGAACCAGCCTTCACCGTGTTCTTCATCAAGTTCGCAGTGTACAACAAAAAACTTCACCATTTCCTCGCTTAATCCGCGCCTACGCAAGTGTGCTAGAACTCGGCGTTGCTGCAGTGGAATTGCTAGTTCTAAGGCACCCATACCTCCCATACCATAATGCAAACCGTCTGCAAACCAACAGATATTAATTTTGGTATTTAATAAGTGGCAAGTTTCCGGGTTAATGTCGTCTTCACGAGGTCTACCGAAGGAATTCATCAATGGCTCAAACAAATTGGGGTGTGCCTGGGAAAAATTACCCTGACCAAATTCATCGTACAGATTGTGGTAGAGTTCCTCTCGCATCTCAAAGGGTACAATTAGACTGTAAGCAGCAACGTGCAGGTGGAATCGCTACATGTTGACTCGGTAATTTGCCAGAAAATAGCGTATTTCCTCGGAATTTAAATCGTCGTTGTCAAACAGAACAAATAATGGATGGTGGTTTACTCTGTGAGTGCTAATGCGCTCTTTTAGCCACGGCATGAACACTTCTAAGTTCTTCAGTTTGCTGGAGATATGCTCCTGCTGTTGGTACTGTCTCTCGATCCGTTCAATGGTGTCACGTATTACCCATTCACTTAATGAATACGACGTGCCTAGTCTATAACCATTCTGCATTAGGCGTAAATTCATATCGAATAGCATGAACTGAAGTTCTCTCCAATCCGTACTATTTTTGTTCTTAAATGCTTTGTGGGCAAATACCTCTACTGCTCTTATAAGGTTCTCTAAATCTTCAGCCTGAAATAATTCTGTAAAGGAGACTTTGGTTTCTAAATTGTCCAATGTTGTTAATGTCGTCATCTTTCTATTCCTTACGATTTATCTTTAACTTATCGGGTTTAACCGATTTTTTTATGCAAAGTTTTATTCAAAATAACAATAATTTTGACAAAAACAAAAGTAACTATGCACAAAAATAGAAGCTGATATTTTTAGTATCAAATCGGGTTATATCTCTTTCCTATTTAATAAATGAAATAAACATAACCCGATTTTGTCACTTTGAGAGAAATGCAATATAAAGTGTTACAGGACTTTAATTTCGACTTTATTATCTAAAAATTTTAGTTTCTCTTAGAAAATAAAGTCTGAAACATTGATGAGATAAAAGTCTCAAATTTGGTTGGGATTATTGTTTTCCAAAAGTGAAAGAAGAGGGTTAATCAGCCCTTTAAAGGTGGTAACATTTGGAACGAAGATTGATTATTTCAACCTTTAAAAAGCCCAAAATCTGAGCAGAGGATTCAAGAGGGTAGCACTGAAACAACGTATCTTCATTGATCACCTTGAAAGGGCTAGTCCTATTTAATTTAGCAGTAGACTCTTAGTTTGGTATACTAGAATAAGCTGCTCACTAAGTCTGCTACCTGACCACCTAAAAAAACAGTGGGATAAATGGTGAGGTTCGGATCTACACCACCTAATGTTGGTATCTGGGTGATTGCAGACGATGAAAGATGAACTCCTCCATAGATTCGGCTTGCAGCATTATCCTCTATTGCCTCCAGAATAGTGTTGTATGAACGAGACACACCGGGTAAATCTTGCGAAACGAGAGTTAAAGGTGTGTTGTTGCCGAAGAAGTTAATCAAAACTTGACCTGCTGCATTACCATATGCAGCATGTCCCGAGTAGTAGTCTGGAAACGCTGGAGTTAAGGGAAAATCGCCGTACTCTTCAGGCTTGAAATCTACCAGCAGTGGTTTCCAGTCAACATCTTGAACTACGTCTGATTTGTCTATTGGTAATTCTTGCCGGATTGAGGTAATCGGTCGCAATTGGTTATACGTATACTTGGCATCCCATGTAAGGATAGCTGCATCAGCTTCCGCAATGTTTAGTTGGGCAAACAAGAGGGCATTTTCCTCTAACGTATTACCCTTTTCCAAGGCGAGCTCTTGTGCAATCTCGTTCCACTGACCCGCAGGTTTAAAAGTGTCCGGGCGATCAAGAGACCAGAATAAAGCAGATTCAGTTTGGTCAGCAGTGCGAACAATTTTAGTTGCATTAGTATTATCGAGACCGCCATGTTGCCGGACAAAATTTGTCTCGTCCACGAACTGTTTGCTACCAAATTCTACCGGACCAGTCAGGTTGAACTGTTGCAGGCGAGGAATTGGATCATCTCCTGCTCGACGAGCGGGTATATTGTGTGAAAAGGGAGTAACTAGACCCCACCCTGGCGATACTGGTTTTCCAAAATCCGGGGGAGTTAGTCGCCATTCACCTGGGTTAGATCCTTCTTTAAAAGGTACCTGCCCTGCTTGAGCAGAACCGTCATTACTTCGTAATTTTAATATTTGCTCAGCGACAGTTCTTCCTAAAGCAAGACCCTTACGCTCTGCTCTACCGTCCGGTATTTGCGCTAAAGACCTGCTCAGCTGTTCGTCGAATGTAGCTTTTTGATCGGGATATATATTGACCAGGGCTGTATAAGCTGCTCCAGCAACTGCAGCCTCAAGCGATGCACCCACAACCCGAGAATCGCAGGCATCAAAGTTTACATAAAGAGACTTATGACTTTGGGTAATCGCGTTAACAGCATCATAGATTGCTGCATGAACAATTGCCTGATTGCGTGAAACTAATGTAGGACCAGTTCCAATCCGACGTTCTATAATCGCACCATATTCATCACGCAAAACCTTTCCCGCAGCTACTGTGGCATTCAAAGTCGTTGCATTCCAAACAATAACAGGATCGCCAGTAGAAATGAATTGACTGGCTACTTTGTTTTTCTCACTAGCTTTATGAGAGGTGGTGCTTGGACTAATTTCAGCTATTAGATAATAGGCTCCTGGTGCTACAACACTTGGATTCTGCAAATCAGAGCTAGTAAAGTCTACAGTAACTTTTTGAGACTGACCCGGATTCAATTTAACATTTGGGATGCGTAAAGTACCCAATAACTCATCTGTACCCTCGAGAGGATCTCTAGAGGTGAATGAACCATTTGAGAGTTTAATTATCTTTTTCGGAGTGTTGAGGCGGCTTTTATCAAGGATTGCGTCGGGTGATGCATAGATATTGAGACTTAAAGAAGATCCTTGATATTTTGCTGTATCTCTATTAGTGATAACAAGACTCACTAGCCCCTGTTTATCAGGAAGGATTGTAGGTGCCTGAGAGACACTATCAAACCTAATATCGATATCTGCCTGATTTTTTAACATAAATCTCTGTTACTTTTTTCTATCGGTTTACACAGACTAAAAGATGAATTGATGCCAAGTTGCGTTTAAAGATGGGCTTCTGAATCTACCTTGCAGGGTAGGTATTGAGCCAAGATCCGCGCTTAAACGGAAATTAAGGCTGGAAAAGCTTGTCATCTTTAGGTTTCAGCTTGTTGACTCTCTTCTGTTTTACCCAAACATAAGGAGGCTACAATTTGATACATATAGGACTCCGATTTGATTTTTGAAAACATGCTGAGACGAATGGCACTAAGAAAAACCTAAAGGCTTGTGTGACCTCGTTCCCAGTCTTAAGACTGAGAATGTATTCCGAGAGGCTCTGACTCTTATCAGGAAAGAGGAAGTGGAGCTTCCCAATATCTATGGGTTAAGAGACTGTAGGATCTTAATCTGAAATCCTGTTCGGAAATCAGACAGGAGTCTTATAATTACTAATTAGTACAATTTGAACTATCTCAAATACCAACGAAGTGAAAGTTGGTAATAGTAGACAAGACAACATTTGCCCTAATTTGGTAAATATCATCTGCCATGCCATGACCAGGATTTTCGGATATTATTACAGCTATCTGAAGATCCCGAAGGCGGAAGATAACCAACACTTTGTGCGTAATCTCTACTAGAATTTGCAATGTACAAACACACCACTCTGGCGTGATCTGCTTGTGTCCGAGTGCGGTAGGAAGTACGAAAAACGACGTAGTTCTGAGCAGATGCAGAAAACGGCTTTCCTGACCTATTCTTGATAATAAGGGGGAGTCCTGCATTTCTAGCTATGACATCTTCAGCATAGCCGATTGCCCCGGGAGTCTTCGCAACTGTACTAACTATACCTCCGGCAAAACCCTTTAGATTATCAGAGTTAAAAACAAGAGGATTAGGAGGTGGAACAGGAATATCATTCGCTGGATTGGGATTAAGGAGATCAACGTTCCCACTACTATCTACCAAGGAGAACCCACAGACAGGCTTAGTAAATCCGTTGTTAATAGTAATGCTGAGACCGCTAGGATCGCCAGGATAAACGCGTCTAACAGGTAGATCGGGACCACCTACTTCACTCCAGTTAGAGATGGTTCCACTAATTAAACCACAAACTTGCTTTGAATTAAGCTGACCATTAAAACCAGGTACGTTATAAGGAAATGCAACAGCAAAGTCGAGATTATTTATACGTACTACGCGTTTACCATCAGGATAAAAGTCAAAGATAGATTGGTTGGGAGCCACCGCAGTTGACACAAAGTCAATGTCAACCGGACCAGAGCCCAAATCGGCCGTTCCAGCATTGAAAGCAGCACGGCCTGTACCACTACCGTTCACAGTGAAGCTAGCACCTCGCTCTCTGAAGAATTTGTTATTTAGGGGGGTTGTAGCGCCTGCACCAACACCATTGATTGAAGGAGTAAAAGTAATACCTCTAGGATTAGTCAAGGTACTAGTAGCGCTAGAAGCGAACACACCCAGAAAAGACCCATTCCTGCCGTCATAACGTAGGACAGAGTTAGTATCGAGACTACCAACGAACAGATCATTATTTGGTCCCCCAAATTCTACTGCTCTGGGGTTTTTCAAACCGCCGCTACCAGAGGGAACAAAAACACCAATAAATTTCCCAGTTTTGCCATGATACCGTAGAACACTGCTAGTGGCTGAACTACCGACATAAAAGTTGTTATCCGACCCTAATGCTATACCTACCGGTGCTTTCAACCCCCCACTGCCGGAGGGGATAAAGGCATCAATAAATTTCCCAGTTTTCCTATCGTAACGTAAAACACTATTAGTCCCCGAACTAGCGACATATACATTCGCATCTGGACCAAAATTTATGATAAAAGGGTCAGACAGACCCCCACTACCTGGTAGTACAAAAGTATCAATGAATTCCCCGGTCTTACCGTTGTAACGTAGAATGCTGTTAGTAGCTGCGTCACCAACATAGCAGTTGCCATCGGGACCAAAGGTTACTGCTCTAGGATTAGTCAGTCCACCACTGTGGGCTGGTACGAAAGCATCAATAAATTGTCCAGTTATACCGTTGTAGCGAAGCACCTCGCCAGTATTAAAACTACTAACGTAAAAGTTACCATCTGGTCCATACCTCGAACCAAAAGGTGATTGCAGACCGCCACTACCTCTAGTTGCAAATGCACCAAGAAATTGTCCTGTTGTTTCATCAAATCGCAACACTTCATTTGTTGCCAAACTGCTTACTAACACATCAGCTAGTACTGTAGAAGCACTCAAGCTGCCGAGTGAGGCTGCTATCAGTACTACCAGAGAAATATTGGACTTAAATCTCTTCACCATATCAATAGTTACTCTCTCATTAAGGTTGAATCAGTCAATACCTTCGCCATTGTTCGCATCTTTGCAACTATTACAGTTACTTCAAAATTAGTAGAAGTATTGAATCTCGGAACTCATTAGCTTATTGCTTGAGACTCTTCGTGTATTAGAAGATGTTTTCAAAAAAACTGTAACATCTGTAACACCAAAAGTCAACTAATTAAATACTATATTTTTTTGTTCAAAAGCGGGTTAAAAATAGCCAAACTTTTGTTGAAATTACTCGTTTTAGTAAAGTCCCGTTCTTATCTCCCTTAGTTGATAAAGTAATTCATGTCATTACTCGCATGAGAAAAGATGCTGTTGCCTGGGATAAGAGAATTGAAAATGAATCAAAGAAGTCTTTAATTTTAGATGGGAAATGGAAACTGGCACATCTACTTCAAGAGTTCAAACCTCAGTCACTGTCAGTCAACATTTATGGTAAACCTACTCAAATCGAAGCTGTAGAGCGAGAAGTTTATATTCGTGGATTTCAACCAAAAGTCAAAGTAGTGGTAGTGAAAGGAGCTAAAGAACCAATTATTTTATTGTCAACTGATATCACTTTAACTGCTATTCAAATTATTGAAATTTATGGCTCGTTCCCAATCGCCCTGGCAGAAGTGAAGCACGAGTTCGCAAATGCTGCCCGAAAGCTTATCCCCTAATGACGAAACCCCGGCATGAATTACGCAAGCAATTACAAAGCACTTAAACCACAAGTATTTCGGCTTTTATTAGTGCCATTAGGGTCTGAGCAAGAAGAGGAAGAACCACAAGATTGAATCCCCAAATTATTCGCGATTAACCATCGTGAATAAAGCCTTTATTTTCTAACAGGAACTTAAATGTATAGGCAAAACCGGGATATTTAAGCTCTGAAAGGCTTTCAGCGATTGGTCAATAACCTCCACAAGAAAGCTCAGGCTTTTGGTTTTGAACTTATTCCTCAACCCTCAGCAAAGAATGGCACTAAGAAAAGCTGAAACGCTTGTGGTTTAAGCCGTTTGCAAAAGATTTTGTAATTCGTGCCGAGGTTTGGTCATTAAGGGGTAAGCTTTGGGGCGACGTTTGCGGACTCGTGGTTCACT
>NZ_JAIVFV010000115.1 GCF_020829445.1 Nostoc sp. CHAB 5836 | reverse complement strand
TCTAAGCATTGACTTAGGCTTACTGGGTAGGCGGTGTTTGACGACCGCAGCGAGAGTTAGACTTTGGATTCTTCCGAATTCTTCTTTGTCCGCAGAATCTCAGTCCCTTTAGGGCTGAGAGTGTCAACCCTCAACCCCTTCTCTCATATGTGGGATTCGGGGAGCCAGAATTTCAAAGTCCCTCGGACAGATCTGGGAGAGGGATTTAGGGTGAGGGCAAAAACTATGGTTCTCAACTTAGATGAGGTTTATATAGTAGATGATCACTTCATCAAAGGCTTTGCTTGCTAGGATTAAATTTGTATAACTCTAGTGGTAAAAGCGGATTGTGACTGTAAAACCAGACTGGTTGCGGGTGAAAGCACCTGGGCGTGAGCGCATCGGTAACGTTAAAGAAATTTTGCGGGATTTAGCTCTCAATACAGTTTGTGAGGAAGCGTCCTGTCCGAATATTGGTGAATGCTTCAACGCTGGGACTGCCACGTTTTTGATTATGGGGCCAGCTTGTACACGCGCTTGTCCCTACTGCGATATTGATTTTGAGAAAAAACCCAAACCACTAGACCCCACGGAATCTACACGATTGGCCGAAGCTGTTCGCCGCCTGAAGCTTAATCATGTGGTAATCACTTCTGTAAACCGAGATGACTTGTTTGATGGTGGTGCGTCTCAGTTTGTGGCGTGTATTGATGCAGTTCGCTCTGTTTCAGCCAACACCACAATTGAGGTGCTAATTCCTGACTTATGCGGTAATTGGAATGCTTTAGAGTTGATTCTACAAGCTGCGCCAGAGGTATTAAACCACAATACCGAAACTGTCCCACGCCTGTATCGGCGGGTACGTCCCCAAGGAAACTACGATCGCACATTAGAATTATTGCAGCGAACTCGCCAAATTCTCAAGAGTACATACACTAAATCCGGCATTATGGTTGGACTCGGTGAAACTGATGCCGAAATTCGCCAAGTGATGCAAGACTTGCGATCTGTGGATTGTGACATTTTGACTATTGGGCAATACCTCCAACCCAGTCAAAAACACTTGCAAGTAAATGAATTTATCAACCCAGAACAATTTGCTGTTTGGAAGGCATTCGGCGAAGAAATCGGATTTTTACAAGTTGTTTCGTCACCATTGACGAGAAGTTCTTATCATGCTGAACAAGTTAGGGAATTAATGGAACGTTATCCACGCTTTAAAAGTTAGGAGTTAGGAGTTAGGAGTTAGGAGTTAGGAGTTAGGAGTTAGGAGTTAAAAGTTAGGAGTTAGGAGTTAGGAGTTAGGAGTTAGGAGTTAGGAGTTAAAAGTTAGGAGTTAGGAGTTAGGAGTTAGGAGTTAGGAGTTAAAAGTTAGGAGTTAGGAGTTAGGAGTTAGGAGTTAAAAGTTAGGAGTTATGAGTTAAAAGTTAGGAGTTAGGAGTTATGAGTTATGAGTTAAAAGTTAGGAGTTATGAGTGAGCAGATGTACTCCAACTCAAAACTTTCCGTTGCAATTCTTGGCGCGGGTGCTTGGGGTGCATCTCTGGCAAATCTCGCCACAGCAAATGGTCATAGGGTACGTGTGTGGTCGCGTCAAGGTTCCCAAACTCTCCAAGCAGTTTTAAAAGATGTCCAAATAGTCCTGTCCGCTATCTCAATGATTGGTGTGAGAGATGTTGCTTCCCAAGTCCAGTCTTTCCCCCTTTCTCCAGAGACCATTTTTGTTACAGCCACCAAAGGCTTAGACCCCCAAACTACCTGCACACCGTCACAAATTTGGCAAACAATATTCCCTAACCATGCAGTGGTTGTTTTGTCTGGGCCTAATTTATCAAAAGAAATTCAAATGGAATTACCAGCAGCCACGGTGGTAGCCAGTAATATTCCCACGGCTGCGGAAGTAGTGCAGTTAGTATTTTCTTCTCATCGTTTCCGGGTATATACCAATCCTGATCCCTTGGGGGTGGAACTAGGGGGAACACTGAAAAATGTCATTGCGATCGCAGCTGGTGTGTGCGATGGTTTACATCTGGGAACCAATGCCAAAGCTGCTTTAGTCACCCGTGGACTTACAGAAATGGTTCGCATTGGCAATGACTGGGGTGCAAAGACGGAAACATTTTATGGTTTATCGGGTCTAGGAGATTTGTTAGCAACGTGCAATAGTCCCTTAAGTCGCAATTACCAAGTCGGCTACCAGCTAGCTGGTGGTAAGTCACTTACACAAACTCTCGCAAATTTACAAGGAACTGCTGAAGGAGTGAACACTTGTCGGGTTTTGATCCAACGAGCCAAGGAACAAAATATTCCTGTCCCAATTACTGAGCAAGTTTATCGGTTACTTCAAGGTGAAATCACACCCCGACAAGCACTTGATGAACTGATGCTGCGAGATATCAAGCCAGAGTACAACTCCTAGTTTGTAGTCTCTCAAATCAACTTGCTGGTTAAATAAGTTCATAGTAAGGACTTTAGTCCTTATGTTAAGCACTGAAGTGCTTAGTACATACTAGGCTTTCCTTAGCTTGACAGACTACTAAGTAAGTTGACGCGAAAAAATCAAACTATGTTACGAAACATAAATAGGCTTAAAATCTTTACTAATGACCAATGACAAAGGACAAATGACAGCCTTTGCCAGTTAGCTTTAATTGCGCCGACCTACTTAGTTAGTAGTCTGTCAAGTTGAAATTGGCACCTTAAGGCTTACATACAAGACGATGCAGGAACACGGAGAGAGTATTTGATAACTTATTCACGTCTTCTATCTCCGTGTCAATAGAATTTTTGCCGTTAATACTAATCACTTCCGCGATATTTATTAGTTCTACTTATACCTGAATAATCCTGAGAAAAAATTGGTAAATCGTCAGGATATCACTTTTGTAGCCATGTAAATGTGACTATGCCAATTATAAACGCGACATTCACTGAAGGATGTTTATACTTTGTTACAAAAGTTACTATCAAAAACCATCAAGGTTGAAATGTTAACTAAGTAGTTTAAATATTAAAAGCCTAGCTGTGGATTGGAATAGCTATTGGTTCAATCAAAAGTTTAGCAGCCGATTAAGTTCAGTAATAGTGTATCCAATAAAACCCTTACAGTTAATTTCTAAAAAAATTGTAATGGAACCTTCAACCATGTTAGTTCATCGTAAATCACGGGAACAATAGCAACAGTTGAATAGCTGACCGTAATCTAAGCTGACCGTAATCTATTGTTACCTGGAGCCATTGAGACGATCTTTATGCCAGCAACATCTTTTTATGCAGACGCCCCTTACAACACCAAAAAGTCTAGCCAGGCTTTGGACTCTGATCTCACGGTTGATGACAGTGAGTTATCGGTAGATGACCTACAGGAGCTGGAGATAGCTTCTGTTGACCAGACTAACTTTGCTGCTAACACTAACCGTCGGAGTACAGACCTAGTACGTCTATATCTTCAGGAAATTGGTCGAGTTCGCTTGTTAGGGCGGGATGAAGAGGTTTCAGAAGCTCAAAAAGTCCAACGCTATTTGCGGATGCGGATAGTGCTTGCTAACGCCGCAAAGCTTGGGGATGAAGTGATTACGCCCTACCTCCGGTTAATTGAAGTTCAAGAACGTCTTACCTCCGAACTCGGACATCGCCCGTCTTTGGAAAGATGGGCTGCCACTGCTGATATAGTTTTATCGGATCTCAGGCCGACTTTGGCAGATGGCAAACGTCGCTGGGCTGAAATCGCCAAGTTAACTGTAGAAGAGTTGGAGCAAGTTCAGTCCCAAGGACTCCAAGCAAAAGAACACATGATTAAGGCTAATCTTCGCCTAGTTGTGTCTGTTGCTAAGAAGTATCAAAATCGTGGTTTGGAATTGTTGGATTTAGTCCAAGAAGGCACACTGGGTTTGGAGCGGGCTGTAGAAAAATTTGACCCCACTAAGGGTTATCGCTTTAGTACCTATGCTTACTGGTGGATTCGTCAGGGAATTACAAGGGCGATCGCTACTTCTAGTCGCACGATCCGCCTACCTGTCCATATTACCGAAAAGTTAAACAAAATCAAAAAGGCTCAACGCAAAATTGCTCAAGAAAAAGGTCGCACCCCGACTCTAGAAGATTTGGCAACTGAGTTAGAGATGACACCGGCCCAAGTACGAGAAGTTTTGTTGCGGGTTCCTCGCTCCGTTTCTTTGGAAACCAAGGTAGGGAAAGATAAAGACACTGAGTTAGGTGAATTACTCGAAACTGACTGTGTAACCCCAGAAGAGATGTTAATGCGGGAATCTTTACAAAGAGATTTGCATCATCTTCTGTCAGATTTAACTAGCCGGGAGCGCGATGTAATTTTGATGCGGTTTGGTTTGGCAGATGGTCATCCTTATTCTTTAGCAGAAATTGGCCGCGCTCTTGACTTATCGCGGGAACGAGTTCGGCAAATTGAATCCAAGGCTTTGCAAAAGCTGCGTCAACCCAAGCGCCGCAACCTCATCCGCGACTATTTGGAGTCTTTGAGTTAGTCATTTGTCATTAGTCATTTGTCATTAGAAAACTGCAATTGACAAATGACTACCCACAAAAGGCTGATTTGATCCCCAAGTCGAAAGCCTTTTAGAGCCTTGTAGCAAATAATTTGCATTTAATTTTACAAGAGTTTCCCTAGACCTTTGCTCAGATATCTTGAAGGTGGGGATCAACTAAGCAATTCAAAATTCACTCATTCAAAATTTAAAATTAACGGATGCAATCGTTACAAGTATCCTAACTATTAGCTGTATGCAAATCAAACGCACTACAGCTGATTATTTAAATTTTGATCAAGATTTGATTAATTATTCTTAAATCTTTAGTAATGATTCTCAATAGGCAACGATTGTTGCAAATTGCTCCCAAGATTTGTTATATTCTCAACTAACAAGCTTTGTTGAGAAATATTAGTATGACTGTCTACACAACTACTTCACTCAAGGCAGAACTGAATGAACGAGGCTGGCGTTTAACTCCCCAGCGCGAAACAATTTTACACATTTTTCAAGAACTTCCGCAAGGTGAACATCTGAGTGCGGAGGATCTTTATCATCGGCTAGAAACTGATGGTGAAGCGATCAGTCTGTCAACTATTTATCGGACTTTGAAGTTGATGGCTAGGATGGGAATTTTACGGGAACTAGAACTGGGCGAGGGACATAAGCATTATGAGATCAACCAGCCCTATCCCCATCATCACCATCACTTAATTTGTGTTAGATGCAACTCAACTATTGAGTTTAAAAATGACTCCATTTTAAAAATTGGGTCAAAAACTGCTCAAAAAGAAGGTTTTCACCTGCTGGACTGTCAAATGACTATCCATGCAGTGTGTCCCAAGTGCCAACGGGCGCTGATGCCGCTTTAGCACTTGGGTGCATAATTAGACGAAACTACTCAAATTAACCAAATAAGTGGAATTTTGAGCAGTTCGTAATTTGCTGTTACTGGAGGCAAGCAACCAGTTGGGGACTGATACTAACAACACCAAAGCGGATGTTAAAAGCGTCCGCTCTTAAGATCCTTGAGACTGATGCCGTAGAATTCCTGGGCTTGTTTGATTGCTTTTTTGGTGTCATCTGCCATCACACCGTTCAGCTTGCCTTTATAAAAACCCCGCTCCTGTAGTCGCGTTTGGATTTCAAGGGTATTAAATTCGCTTTTGCTAGCAGTATTAACTGAGCTATATAACTTAGCTCGCGTAGTTGGCCCAGCAACACCGCTTGCACTCAAGTAATTAGCTGCCTGAAATCTCTTCACAGCATCGGCAGTATAGGGGCCATAGTAGCCATTGGGCTCTCCCTCTAAATATCCTGCCTGGATCAATTGTTGTTGAAGAATTCTAACTGGTTCACCGCGATCGCCTACACGAAGTTTATCTCGATTGACTACCTTTTTGGGAGCTTCTTGTCCATCACCAATGCCAACTCCTGGCAATTTACGCAATGTTGCTGCGCCTGCAATTCCATCAACGCTTAATTTGTAAGAATCTTGGAACCGCTTGACAGATTCTTCGGTAATTGGGCCAAATATTCCTGTGGCGTTTCCGTAATAAAAGCCTGCGACTCTTAACCGTTCTTGTAAAACCCTGACATCTTCACCTTCATCCCCCTTAGCAAGGTAGTTAGGATTGCGGCGTTGGCTAGTTACTGAACTAGTAGTACTGGGCTTTTTGGCTTGTGTGCTTCTTGCAGTAGTAGTTTTTTTAGCTTGTGTAGCCGTAGTTGTGGGCTTTTTGGCTTGCCAACTTTCTAATTGTTGCAGGGTGCTTGCTCCAACAATGCCGTCCACTGGTAAACCAGCGGCCTTTTGGAAGCGCCGCACAGCTTCTTGTGTGGATACGTCATATACTTGGGTGACAGAAGCTTGGTAAAAACCTGCTGCTTTCAACTTTTGTTGGAGATTTCTGACAGAAGGGCCTTGATCGCCTTTTTCCAGTGCCATGACGCTGCTCACAGCGCCAAGAATAGATAAAGACAGAGCAAGGGGCAACATATACTTCCAAGCCCTACCAGAAAGCCTTTTCCAGTCTGGCGCAGCTGCTTTGTTAAACAAAGAACTGAGGGAGACCAATTCACTGGGTGTGCTGTCTTCGTAGGCGAAAGCTAGGTGCAAATACGCAAGATTTTCCATATTTGTTTCCTACACCATTGATTTTTCTTCGATCACTGCTTCAGCTTGATGTACTAGGTTCCTCAAAGCTTCTAATGTTCCTATATTTACATCTTCCCACAAATTGCGCTTGTGTGCTTCTAATAATCTTTCAGCAATATCACGCAGAGCATAAGGGTTCTTTTCCTGAATAAATTCTGACACAACTGGATCGAGCAAGTAAGCTTCTACTATGCCTTGATACATATAATCTTCGACACATTTAGCTGTTGCATCGTAGGCGAATAAAAAATCTACTGTCGCTGCCATTTCAAAGGCTCCTTTGTAACCGTGGCGCATGACTCCGGCAATCCACTTGGGATTGACTACGCGAGAACGATATACTCGGGCAATTTCTTCTTTGAGTTGGCGAACCCGTGGTTGTGCGGGTATAGAATTATCACCAAAATAAGTTTGGGGATTTTTTCCCTGTAGAGAACGCACCGCCGCCGTTAAGCCGCCTTGAAATTGGTAATAATCATCAGAATCGAGTAGGTCGTGTTCACGATTATCTTGATTGTGGAGGACAACTTGCATTTGGGATAAGCGTTGCTTGAAGGCTTCGGGGGAGGGGAATGGGGATGAGGGGGATGAGGGGGATGAGGGGGATGAGGGGGATGAGGGGGATGAGGGGGATGAGGGGGATGAGGGGGATGAGGGGGATGAGGGGGATGAGGGGGATGAGGGGGATGAGGGGGATGAGGGGGATGTTAGTATTGCTTGCCCTGCTCCCTCATCTTGCCCTGCTCCCTCATCTTGCCCTGCTCCCTCATCTCTCTTTCCGCCGTCTCCTGAGGAGTAGGCGTAAGAACTCCAGTTGATGTAGGCGCGGGCTAAATCTTTGTCATCTGTCCAGTTTTGTGATTCGATTAAACCTTGAAGTCCGGCGCCGTAAGCACCTGGACGAGAACCGAAGATGCGATAGCGCGATCGCACCACGGCTGCTTCTAAACTTAAACCTTGGCTTGTCCACAAATCAGTCTCTTGGCGAACTGCATCCGCTAGGGGATTTTGTTCTGGCGGTTCATCTAAGTCTGCTACTGCTGACACTGCTTGAGCAAATAAATCAATTAAGTTGGGAAAAGCATCCCGGAAGAATCCAGAAATTCGCAAGGTGACATCTACGCGGGGACGCCCCAAAATTGCCAGAGGCAAAATTTCAAAATCTACTACTCGCCGTGCTGCACCATCCCATACAGGCTGGACTCCGAGTAACGCCAAGGCTTCGGCAATATCATCACCCCCAGTTCTCATGGTGGCTGTTCCCCACATTGATAAGCCTAGTGTTTTGGGATATTCGCCATGCTCTTGAGTGTAATATTCCACGAGAGTTTCAGCAGCTTTCCTGCCGATATCCCAAGCTGTTTCGGTGGGAATGGCGCGGATATCGACAGAATAAAAGTTTTTTCCTGTAGGTAGAACTTCTGGGCGGCCGCGTGTGGGTGCGCCAGATGGAGCGCTGGGGACATATCCGCCATCAAGTCCGTGTAATAAATGGGTGATTTCTTCGTGGGTTTGTTGTAAGGCGGGAAGGAGGCGATCGCGTATCCAGTTAAGGACAATGGGGAGTGGGGAGTTAGGAGTTAGGAGTGGGGAGTTGGGAGTTGGGAGTTGGGAGTTGGGAGTGGGGAGTGGGGAGTTTGGAGTTAGGAGTTGTTCTACTAGAAGGGCGGCGTGTTCTTCTAGGACTTCGACGATATCACCGAGGGTACGGCATTCTGTGCCATTGACTATTGAGTATTCACCACTAGTCATTGACAAATCGGCTGTGAGGGGATCGAAATCTAAACCCCACTCTTGAGCTATGGCGCGGGTAATACCTGAAGAATGGCGATTGGGGATGCGAGCGATCGCTACTATTAAGTCTCGCAGTTGTCTTCCTTGGGGACATTGCCCAAAAATGTGCAAGCCATCGCGGATTTGGGCTTCTTTCAATTCACAAAGGTAGCCACCGATTGAATTCAAAATTAAAGATGACGCTCGCGGACTCGCTAACGCTGCGCTAACAGAATTAAAAATTTCTGTTTCATTTGGGATTCCTAAATCTAGATGGAGATTTTCTTTGATTACCAGTTCGCGGATGCGATCGCGAATCACTGGCAAACGCGAAGGATCTAAACTGTCGGCTTCATAATACTCATCAATTAAATTTTCTAACTGTTGCAAAGAACCGTAGAGTTCCGCACGAGTCATGGGCGGCGTGAGATGATCTATAATCACCGCTTGAGCGCGACGTTTGGCTTGGGAACCTTCACCAGGGTCGTTCACAATAAATGGGTACAGGTGGGGAAGTGCGCCGAAAGCCACTTCTGGATAACAATTACTCGATAAAGCCACACTTTTACCCGGTAGCCATTCTAGATTTCCATGTTTCCCCACATGAACTACAGCATCAGCACCAAAAGATTCTCTGACCCAATAATAGAAAGCTAAATAAGCATGAGTCGGTTCTAAATCCGGCGCATGATAATTCAAACTGGGGTCATGATCGTAACCCCTTGGTGGCTGAATTCCCACGAAGACGTTGCCGAGTTGAATTCCAGAAATGGGTATTGGGCATTGATTATTATTCTTGTCTCCCCCATCTCCCTCATCTCCCTCATCTCCCCATACCCCATACCCCATTCCCCAACGTTCACTAATACCTTGCTGGACTGCTGGCGGTAAAGAAGCGAAATATTCTTGATACTCTTCCCAAGAAACACTTTGGTGTACCGGAAGCCATTCTTGACCTTCCGGATCATTGGTTACGCCAGCTGTCAGCCGTTGAATCAACTCATCTCCTTGAGCAGGTGGATTTTCTACTTCATACCCAGCCAGATGTAAAGCTTGCAAGATTTCTACACAACTTGCTGGGGTGTCGAGTCCCACACCATTGGCGAGGCGGCCATTGCGGTTGGGGTAGTTTGCCAAAATAAGGGCAATTCGCCGCTCTTGGGGTGGTTTAGAACGCAGACGCGCCCAATTTGCTGCTAGTTTAGCAACGAACTCGATGCGATCGCTAACTGGTTCATAAATTACCACATCTGTCTCTAAATGGGGATTACGAGTTTGCACTGCTTTAAAAGACACAGCACGAGTAATAATTCGCCCATCTACTTCTGGTAGCGCCACATTCATCCCAATATCGCGGGGAGAAAGCCCTTGAAACTGTGACTCCCACTGTTCAATTGACCCGCCACTGAGGATTACCTGCAACACAGGCACATCTAATTTTTGCCACAGGTCGGTTTGGGGTGTTTCGCTTTCCAAACGTGCTAGAGAAAAACTGGTGGTATTCAGCAGCACAGCTATTGAATCAGCTTCTTTGGGTTGGAAAAATTCACTCAACTCAACTTGAACATCGGGTTCACGCAACGAGGAAACAAATACTGGTACTGGTTGTAAATTTTTCTGTATTAAAGCTTCGCATAAAGCATCAATTACCTTAGTATTTCCCGCTAAATAATGAGCGCGGTAGAAAAGGATGCCGATTTTGGGCATTGGGCATTGCAAGCCTTGATATTCCAACATGGATGAATCCAGTTCCAAGGTGGAAGAACAACATTCTAACTCTCCCTCATCCCCCTCATCCCCCTCATCCCCCTCATCCCCCTCATCCCCCTCATCCCCCTCATCCCCCTCATCCCCCTCATCCCCATTCCCCACTCCCCATTCATACAATCCCACGCGCGGAATCGGCTGAGGTGGCGCAGGATCATATGCAGTTGACCAGCAACTGTCGGAAATAAATTGCAGAGCATTAACGAAATTTTCCACGCCGCCTTCGCTAAAATACTGCCATATCTGGTTAACAATAGCCAAGGGCAAGGTAGACTGGGAAATTAAATCGGGATCAAAAGCGTCGTCCCCTGGCATTACAATGAGGGTTCTATTATTACGTTGCACGATTTCCTGCACTACTTCTAAGCCATAACCCCAGTAAGAGCGTCCTCCTAATAGGCGCAAAATAATTACTTGGGCATATTCTAAAACTTGCTCTCCATAAGTATCTATGCTTAATTGCTGCTGCAACTGCAACAGGTTGGCAACTCTGAATGCAGCAAAGTTGGCAGGTAATTTTGGAACCGCAGCTGCCATAGTTTGAATGTCGGTATCAGCAGCCGTAATTAATACCAAAGGCGCTGGAGTTTGTGCTAAAAAAATTAAACTTTCTGACTGATTCCATCCACCCGATGTGCTACTTGTACGATGCATAATTCTGTCTTACCGTTTTAAACTGTTGTTTAGTACACAATCAAAACAAACTTTTTTTCCTCCATTCTGCCCCTCCTACCAAAATGATTGAAAATGCTTAGTTCTCCTGATTTGAGCTTTTCTCGAACCTTGCCGATTGTTGTATTTAATCAGCTTGGGGAGTTGTTAGAACAGATGGCTCAAACGATGGGAAGTACCGCTCTGGTGCTGACAGAAGCTGTGTTGATGCGGATTGGCATACCTGTAGAGTGGCAAAGGCAAAGGTTTACGCTAGTGATTTCTGAGAACTTTAGTGCGCTCTTGGTAGGGAACTTTGGGGATGAGGGGGATGAGGGAGATGAGGGGGATGAGGGAGAACAATTACCCACTCAGGACTCAGGAATCAATGCTAGGTTGACATTTAATTGGGAGGCGATCGCTTCTTTTGTCTCCCAGTTGAGAGACTTGTTTGAGTGCGATTCCTCTACTTACCGAAATCTCGAACGGTATCAGCAAATTATTAAACCTAATGACGCTACGCTCCAAAGTCAATTCACGCTGTTGTTATTAGAATATCTCCTAACTCAGCCAAACCAAGAAATAATAGCACCTTCAAGCTCAATTGCACCGGCAGTTTATATCTGTCAGCCAGTGGAAGATGCTTTAAAAAAACAGATTTCCCAAGAGCGGCTGTTGAATCAGGTAACAACACAGATCCGCAAAAGCCTGGACTTGCCAGTGATTATGGCAACGGCGATTACACAGGTGCGTGAGTTTCTGGAATTAGACAGACTAGTAATTTATAAATTTGAAGGTTCCAAAGTCAAGACTCAACAATACAGGAGCGAACCTTCTGAAATTTATTTTTCCATAGACGATCTTAACGGAAAACACCCACATTCTTTATCAGTCAACCATCAACCTCTACTAGAAGACTACCAACACTATGGAGGTTATATTGTCTATGAAGCCCGCGCTACAGATGCTATTGTATCAGTGTTGAATTACACGGAGAAAAATTGCTTTATCCGAACTTCTCAGTGTTGGCAGAAGTATCGCCAAGGCTTTACCTTGGCTGTGGATGATGTCGAAAAAACTTATGCCCTTGAAGAGTGTTTGTTGAATTTTTTAAGGGAAAGTCAGGTTCGGGCTAAGTTGGCTGCACCGATTATGTTTGAGAACAAACTATGGGGATTGCTGATTGCTCATCAGTGCGATCGCCCACACCAGTGGAATGATAGCGAAAAAAACTTGCTAATTGCGATCGCAGAACAATTAGCGATCGCTATTCACCAAGCTGAGTTAATGCAAACCCTCACCCAAGAAAAACAAACTCTCGAACAACGAGTTATTGAGCGCACAGTGGCTTTGCGTGATGCTCTCCTCGCCGCCGAGGCTGCTAACCGTCTCAGAAGTGAGTTTCTCGCGACAATCAGTCATGAATTGCTCACACCTTTAACTTATGTGATTGGGATGTCGTCTACATTGTTACGCTGGCCTTTGGGTGAATTGAGTCAACGACAACGGGGTTATCTGCAAACAATCCACGACAGTGGGGAACATTTATTAGAAATGATTAATGACATCCTCGATTTATCGCAAATCGAGGCTGGTAAGACAGCTTTAAATATTTCGGAATTTTCTTTGGTGAATGTTGCCGAAAATGCTGTCAAGTCACTGCGAAAAAAGGCAACAAGTGAACAAATTAATCTTAAACTTGATTTGCAAATCGATCCCAGGCGCGATCGCTTTATCGGCGATGCAGAACGAGTAGAACAAATTCTCTGGAATCTGTTAACTAATGCGATTAAATTTACGCCTGAAAGTGGTAGCGTTACCTTACGTCTTTGGGTGGAAGATAATACTGCTATTTTTCAAGTGGAAGATACCGGGATTGGCATTCCTGAAGAACAATTACCATTACTGTTTGAGAAATTTCAACAACTCGACACACCCTATCGTCGCCGCTACGAAGGTACCGGACTCGGACTAGCTTTAACTAAACAACTTGTACAACTCCATCGCGGTCGAATTGAAGTAGAATCAGCTGTAAGTATTGGTTCAATTTTTACTGTATGGATACCAACTCAGGCTATGAGAGTGGTGAGTTAGGAGTTAGGAGTTAGGAGTTAGGAGTTTGGAGTTTGGAGTTTGGAGTTTGGAGTTTGGAGTTTGGAGTTTGGAGTTTGGAGTTTGGAGTTTGGAGTTTGGAGTTTGGAGTTTGGAGTTTGGAGTTTGGAGTTTGGAGTTTGGAGTTTGGAGTTTGGAGTTATACCAATTCTTTGTGAAGTTGCATAGAATTTGACCCCACCCCTTAGTCCCCTCCCCGCAAGCGGAGAGGGGAAAATCCAGTTCTCTCCCCGCTCTTCGGGAGGGTTAGGGTGGGGTTCTTTATTATGCAGTTTCATATTAAATTGGTATTAGGAGTCTGGAGTCTGGAGTCTGGAGTCTTACTCCCCTTCCCTTGCAGGGAAGGGGTTGGGGGTTAGGTGTGTATTGAACTTAACTGCAAACCGCTATATTAGCTAACCAAAATACTGAAGTTTTTATTTTGAGGCTAGGCTAATGAGCATTTTTTCAAAAATTCTCAACACAGGCTCCTCTCCATTGTCTCTAGTGAAAATACTATAATTTGGGTGAGAATTGATTTCAATCAACCAATATTGGTTGTCTCGATCTAATACTATATCTAAACCACCATAATCAATATCTAATTCTTCAAAAACTGGTTTAGCAAAATTAGCAATCTCAGACAATATTTGTGGATCATGGATATGCTTTGCTTTGGCACCATCCCAGTGGAGAGGACTGAGATTACCTACAAATGTTGCATTAGTTACATCTTTTTCATAGAGTATAACTAATTCTTTATTTAAAAAAACTGCTCTATATTCAGACTTTATATTAATAAATTCTTGAGCGATCGCAACGTAATCATACTTTTTATCATTGATATTAAAAATCTCTTTTAAAGCAGTTTCAATTTCATCTGTATTCTGGCATAAAAAGACGTTATGTCCACTTGAACCAGAATTTCTTTTAACGATTACGGGTGTTTCAAAGTTTTCTTTGATTTCTAATATAATATCTTGAAGGCTGGGAAATTTTAAGTAAATCTTATATTTAAGGTCACAAAAAGGCGAAAGAAAACCTACTGTTCGAGGAAGTTTAACTTTTTTCTTTAAAATATGGTAAGTGTATTCCTTGTCTTTGATAATTTGTCCTACCGCCTGATTTATTATTGGAGTACTATAATTACAAAAGTAATGTTGTTTATTATTCAGTTTTATTTTTACTAAGTTTTCAGCCGGATGAATAATTTCATAGTTGATGTTTAAGTTTTCACAGGCTTTGAGCAATAGCAAAACGTTGTCTAACATAAATATTTAAAGTTCAATGTCAAAATTACGAATTATTTTAACTTGCTGTTTGCCGTTTAAAAAGGGAGCATCCCAAATGTGCAAAAACCTTGATAACCCTAACCCCTTCTCCCAAACATGGGATTCGGGGAACTAGAATTATGTCTCCCCTCTCCCAAAGATGGGAGAGGAACTGGGGGTGAGGGAAAAGATTTAAGCAAAATTGGGATGCTCCCGTTTAAAAATCACCATCTCAGTACCAACAACCGGGTTACGAGCTATCAGCCTATCTTGGGAGTCGAGAATCTCTAAATGGGTAAAATCAAGTTCTTGAGAGCGTTGTAATATCTCCGCAGCTAGTTTGTCTTGCTGAGATTCATTGAGAGTGTACCAATCATCACTAATTTTGATAGTCAAGTTACTCGTGCGAAAGTTAGCTTGAATTGACTTTATCAGACCAGAGGCAATGCGATCGCTAATTTCGGCTACCTGATTTTCAATAGCCGCAATCAAAGCTTGTTCAGGTGTCAATTCTATGATTGGTGTTGGCGTTGGCGTAGGAATTGGTTCTGGTTCCGCTTCCGGCGTTGGTGGGGTGGTTTGTACTTCTGGCGGCGGCGTAATTTCCTCTAGTGGTTCTGGTACGACTGACTCTGGTGGAGTAGTTATGGTTGGTTTTGGTATGGGAACCTCTTCAATGGGAGGAACTGTTGCTACTTCAGTAGGTTTCCCGGTAAAGACAGTTGTACTCGTCCAAAGGAGAATTACAGCAATTCCAGTAACAATTCCCGTCAAAGCTGTATCTGATAACTTTGTTGACAAATTTGATGGTAAAAACAAGCGGATTGTCCTTAACAGTCCACCCCACCACAACTGAAGCTGCTGGAAAAAACTGGGTTTTTCCTCAGTACCGGGTGGGGGTGCTGTCTCCAGTTTCTCCACCGTTACTTCTAAAACCCCAATCGTCCCTTGAAGAAGTTGGATAATTTTAGCCTTCCAAAATGGCTGAACTCTCTGGTAAGGTTTTTGGGGAGGTTGAGTTATCTGATCATCCGTCGGTTTTGATTGATTGTCTTGTGACATGGAACTTTCACCAAAAGCAGCGAATCAAAGACAAACAACGTACATTAGACCTCTTGCATAAATCAAACAATTTGAACCCCAAAGAGCCAAAGCTACGCTTTGTCTCCCCTCCCCGCAAGCTCTTAGGGGTTGGGGGTGGGGTGTTAGGGACTTTTGCAAGAGGTCTATTATTACTGGTGCTGCCTTCTTTTGCCTTAATGTATCACTTCATTGCTCAATGTTTCCGCTAAACTGACTATTTATCAAATTTGGTGAATTATGAAACTCAAACGTCGTCAATTTGTATTTTTAAGTAGCATCAGCACCATTGGTACAGGATTTTTAGGCTGGACATTTCGTCAAAATCATCAAAGTGCTGACATTACCGATTCAACAACAGCTATAGCCGCCAAGCCACCTAAAAAAGACTTATTATTACGTTTTGTGTCTGTAGCGGATACGGGGACTGGGGCTAAGGGACAGTATGCTGTAGCTGGAGCAATGAACGCATATCACAAACAAAATCCTTATGATTTAGTCGTTTTAGCTGGAGACAACATTTACAATAACGGCGAAATTGAGAAAATTAGTGCAGTTTTTGAGCGTCCCTATCAAGCTTTACTCAAGCAAGGTGTGAAATTTCAGGCTTGTTTAGGTAATCACGATATTCGTACTGCCAATGGTGAGCCACAAGTCAAATATGTCGGCTTTAATATGAAGGGAAGACGTTACTATACATTTAGCCGTGGAACTGTGCAATTTTTTGCTCTAGATACTAACAGTAATGCTGATTGGAAAAACCAGCTACCTTGGTTAGAAAAAGAATTAAGTCTTAGTGAAGCTTCTTGGAAAGTTGTATTTGGACACCATCCAATTTATGCATCTGGTGTCTATGGAAGTAATGCAGAGTTTATTAAAACTTTTACTCCGCTGTTTCAAAAATACGGCGTTCAAGTTTATATAAATGGTCACGAACACCATTATGAACGCACTCGTGCTATTAATGGAACGACTTATTTAATTACTGGTGGTGGTGCAGGTACTCGTCCTGTAGGTCGTTCAGAATGGACAGAGCATTCTGCCGAAAAGCTGAGTTTTGCGGCTTATGAGGTGTATAAAGATAGAATAGAAGTAAGTGCGATCGCTACTGATAATCGCGTTTTTGATAAAGGGATCATTCAGTTGAAATCAGCGTAATTATTATGAAAGTCAAGCGCTTGAAAATGCAATCCTTCCGTGGAATTGGCGATTTGACCCTGGAATTTGATCTAACTGAACCTATTGTGCTTATTGGTATCAACGGTGTAGGGAAGTCCAGTATTCTTGATGCTCTTTCCCTCTTACTTTCGCGTTTTATGGAGTGGATTGGAAGTGTTTCTCCAAAAGAGGAAGTAAGGGTATTGAGCAGGGTAAACGCAAGAAAAATGACATGATAATATGCTAGGGAAATCCAGTCGTGTAGGTATTTCCAATGGTTGTAGGATTTGGAACATCATCTGAAATTACAGGCAAAAATAGACAAGACTCACAACTTGCATCTGCAACAGATTTTGGACAAGTCCATCAGCAATTGGCAGATAATTTTAAGGATTTACAAGACCCAAGAGGGAAGCAGGGTGTACTACATCCATTTATCAGCATCGTGATGATAGCATTACTAGCAACCATTGGTGGAGCAACAGGGTGGGAAGATATAGAGACATATGGTGTAAGTCACCAGAGTTGGCTGTCAAGTTTTTTACAACTACCTTTTGGAATTCCCAGTGCTGACACTTATAGACGGTTGTTTGAAAGGATATCGCCAAAAGAATTTGAGTGCAGTTTCAATAATTGGTTAAATAGCTTGGTTCTTGATTTAAAGGCACAGGTCATTCCAATTGATGGAAAAACACTTAAGGGTTCTTATGACCGTAACCAAGAACAATCAGCATTACATATTGAACAAATGGGTGGTTTATATAAACAATCTCAATGGTCTGGATTACAGACTATTGTCAAAGTTGTTCGTACTCGTCACTTGTGGAATAAGACAACTCAAGAAGTAATGTTTTACTTGAGTTCATTGCCTGCCGATGCCCAAAAAATAGGGCTTGCGATTCGACAGAATTGGTCAATTGAAAATCAACTTCATTGGGTTTTAGATGTCACCTTTAATGAGGATGCTTGTCCCATCCGTAAAGATAACTCCCCAGAGAATTTTGCTCTACTCAAGCGATGGAGTATAAATTTCCTCAATAAAGAAATAAGTTATAAACGTAGTATTCGTCAAAAAGCAAAGCAAGCCAGCATGGATCAAGGGTATATGCTGAAAGTTTTACAAGCTTCGATTCCTCTACACTCTAACTCATCTCAGGTATAAATTTTCTTGCGTTTACCCTGAATAGGTACACCGCTAGACTTGGCAACATTACCAATGAGTTTTGGCGCTTCTTGGACTAACATACTTAGCTGCTCTCATGCTATATAAATGTATTTACCTTATCTTAAACTCTCCAGTTAGCTGGAGAGTCAAGTGAGAACAGCATTATCTTGCTAATTATTTGCTGCTGGATTATGTGGCAGGCTTTACTTCCACAACACCACGATACATTTTCATACCGCAGGTGAACTCATATTCACCAGGATACTTAGGAGTAAATTCCACTGAAGTGGTTTGGTTAGGAGCAAGGTTAACGGTTAAGTCAAAGTCCGGTATTAGCAATTTATCAAAGCACTTGCTCAGATTGTGACGTTGGAAGTCCAATTTTACTGGTTGTCCCGCCTCTACAATTACTCGTTCCGGTTTGTAACCCTTTTCAACCGTAACAGTCGCTTCTTGAGTACCTTCTGGTGTTTTCACTGCTTTTATTGCTGACTCTGTAGGCACAGAAAGCTCTGGTTGGATTTGGTGAGTACCTTGAGAAGTAGTTACTGGGGTTGCTTTTGCAGTCGAGTCAGTAGGTTGAACTTCTATAACTCCTCGGAACATATTCATACCGCAGTTGAAGGTATAAGTACCTGCTTTGTCTGGTGTGAACTCAATGGATGTGATTTCGTTGAGTGGTAGGTTTTTGGCGATATGGAAATCAGGTAGCCGTATTTCTTCAAGACAGCTACTAGGGTCACGGCGTAGAAAATTAAGGCGGACTCTTTGACCTGCATTGACTAGAATTCGATTAGGTTCGTAGCCTCCATCTACAATAATGCCAACTTCTTGAATACCATCATGAGCTTCTGCTTTTTGGGACTTAGGTTTACTCAAGAGAAACCACCAGATTTCTAGTCCGATTAACCCCAAGCCGACTGCTGTAACTGTACCTTTTACCGAGAGTGGTTGCTCAATGCGGCGGAACTGAGTTGTCTGCGATGCCTGCGACGGGCGTAGCCATCGCTCGGTAATTGGCATTTGATGATTCATCTGTGCAACTGCTTTATCTGAGGCAACACTGAATGCCAATCCCAAGCTTACTATGCTGCCAAGAATTACTTTACTCAACATTTGTTACCTCCTTATCCTACTGGTTTAGCTTGAAATTTACGCAGACGTAAGGCATTCGTAACTACTGAAACCGAACTAAATGCCATTGCTGCACCTGCAATAATCGGGTTAAGTAACCAACCGAAGATGGGGAACAAAATACCCGCAGCAATCGGAATGCCAGCAACGTTGTAGATGAAGGCGAAGAATAGGTTTTGACGAATGTTGCGAATCGTAGCGCGGCTGAGTTGAATGGCTGTGACAATGCTTCGCAAGTCACCGGAGATGAGTGTGATGTCACTAGCAGCGATCGCTACATCTGTCCCGGTGCCAATTGCCATCCCTACATCGGCTTGAGCTAGTGCTGGTGCATCATTAATACCATCACCAACCATTGCCACAATCTTTCCTTCTAATTGCAATTTCTTTACTGTAGCGGCTTTTTGGTCAGGGCGAACTTCTGCCAAAACACGCTTGATACCAACTTCACGAGCAATGGTTTCTGCGGTGCGCCGATTATCTCCTGTGAGCATCACCACCTCTAAACCCAGTTTTTGCAAAGCACGAATTGCCTGTATTGAAGTAGGTTTGATGGCATCAGAAATCCCCATTAATCCCTGAATTTGTCCGTCAACTGCAATCCAAATCGCAGTTTTGCCTAGATATTCCAAACGCTCTTTATCGTGTTGTAAGGCTTGGGTATCAATGTCTAATTCTGACATCCAGCGTTGCGTACCAATTTGCACAAGATGACTAGACACTATACCTTGTACACCACTGCCTGTAATTGCTTCAAACTCCTTGACATCTGCTAACGCCACTTCTTGAGATTGGGCGTATCTCACAACCGCTTCTGCCAATGGATGTTCAGAATTGCGTTCCACAGATGCCGTAAGTTGCACCAACCTCATCTCATTACCATTAGCAGTACCATTGACGGTGACAAAATCGGTGACTGTTGGTTTACCCTGAGTAATGGTTCCAGTTTTATCTAGCACGATTGTTTGAATTTTGTGCGCCAGTTCTAAACTTTCGGCACCTTTAATCAAAATGCCATTTTCTGCACCTTTACCCGTTCCTACCATCACAGAAGTTGGTGTGGCTAAACCCAGCGCACAAGGACAGGCGATAATTAGTACCCCAACAGTGGTGATTAGTGCTAAAGTCACGTTACCTGTAAAATTAAACCAAATGATAAAAGTGAGCAGTGCGATCGCAATCACCGCAGGTACAAACCATCCAGTTACTTGGTCTGCTAATCTCTGAATTGGGGCTTTGGAACCTTGTGCTTGCTGTACTAATTGAACAATCTGCGCCAGTACAGTATCACTTCCAACTCGTGTCGCCCGAAACTTGAAACTGCCAGTTTTGTTAATAGTAGCTCCAATCACTTCATCGCCTGGTTGCTTTTTGACAGGCACGCTTTCCCCTGTTACCATCCCTTCATCAATTGTGGATGCTCCCTCAATCACTTCCCCGTCAACAGGAATTTTCTCGCCAGGACGAACCAGTATCACATCGCCAATCTGCACTTCTTCAATTGGCACATCTACTTCTCGTCCATTGCGAATCAAACGCGCTGTTTTAGCTTGTAACCCAATTAGCTTACGGATAGCTTCTGAGGTTTGTCCTTTAGCACGATTTTCAAATAGTCTGCCTAGCAAAATCAGGGTAATGACGACAGCAGCAGTTTCATAATACACATCTGGTGTTAACCCCTGATTGATGAAAAAGCTGGGAAATAAGGTGGGAAATAGCGAATAAAAATACGCTGCACTTGTACCCAAAGCAATTAGAGTATCCATTGTGGCAGCATGACGTTTCAAAGCTTTCCAACCATTGATGTAGAAGGAGTAACCACACCAGAACTGTACTGGAGTAGTGAGTATCAACTGTACCCAAGGATTATGTAACCATACTGGGATAAAGGGTAAGTGCAACCCTGTCATCATGGGCAGTGAACCTATGAGCAATACAATGCTAATGATGCCGCCTACCGTCACCTTTCGCATTAAATCGCGAGATTCCCTTAAGCGATGTTTTTTCTCAGCATCATCTTCTCCCCTCATCAGGTTTTGTTCTTGGAGTGGGTAGGCAGAATAACCTGCTGCATCTACCGCCTGTTGAATGGCTTCTAAATTAGTTCTTCTAGGGTCATATTTAATTGTTGCCTGTTCTGCTCCAAAATTCACGATACATTCATTGACACCGGGGACAGAATTAATCGCGTCTTCAATGCTGTTGGCACAAGAGGCACAACTCATGCCGCGCAGTTTGAGTGTGGTATTCTCCATCTGACTACTCCAATGACTAAATGGCGCTAACTAATTTCATCTTGAATGCTCCAGTACACTGGAGAGTCAAGAGGTTGGACTGAAAAATTTTTTCTAAGCGCACATTAGATACAATGCTATGAGTTCCCAGACTTGAAAATATAATTCGTAAATATACAACTCGAATTGCTACTAAGTTTTAAATATAATTTAATAAGCGTTAACTTAATACTTTGACTTTAGCTTTAAAGATGCTGATATAAGGTTTTAGAGTTTTTTACCAACTAAGTTGTTACCAACGTTCAAAATATCTTTACTAACTTAGTTTAAATTTTATCTAAAATATTTAAATACTTGCAAAATACTAAAATTACTTTCAAAATACTTATTGATAACAATATAAAACCCATATTCTTATGGTTCCTTTTCAGGTACTCATTCTTGCTGTAATTTTCTTGGTAGCAAGTATTATTAGTGTCATTGCTGGTACTCGTGTTTTACCATTTTAAGCAGCATCAGGGAGCGGTAAACCCTCGATTTTCTGAGGGTTTTTAATTTTTCGATAGTTTATTGGTTTGACATTTCTGAGAGCAAGTGCTGAAAAATCATTCACCCTCAGGTTGAGATAATGACTTAAACGACCAGCTGTCGGTTGTGGTTTTTTATCCCTTGGACCTGTGGCTAAAGGTTCACACACAGCAGCGATCGCTTTGAGTAAAAAACCGACCAACACAGCTAAACCGATACGTCGTTTGATGGCATTCTCAGTCCAAGCACGCGGCATCTCCATAGCGGCCGTATCTTGAGCCACAAAAAAGTTGGTTTCTACAGGGGAGCGATGGTGATAGGCAACTTGCAACTCCTCGGTCGTCAGTTCTCGGGCTACTGTGCCAATCAAAAGAGGACGCTCATAATCAGGATGGTCAACTCTCACCACGTCTAAGAGGGTATCAGCAAAATCTTCAAAGTGATAACCGTTCCAACGCCTTATCCTCACCTCTTTCCCGGATTCCAAGGTAATCAAGT
>NZ_JAIVFV010000114.1 GCF_020829445.1 Nostoc sp. CHAB 5836 | reverse complement strand
AAAATGACTAAAAGTGTCTAACGGACACATCAGCATCTCAGCCACTGTGGCGGCAATCTTATCCTTCCAGTCGCGGCAATCTTATCCTTCCACCGACACTTGCTCCTAAAGGGTTACAAAAATAAAAATTGCTTCCGTGAATATAGTGGAGTCTCTGGGATTAATCCCCATAGCTCCTTCACTCATATCGTTTTTTGTGTAAAAATATCTGGGTTTGCGATCGCTATGTTTTGATTTTGCTCGTAATTCTGGAATCTAGCTGTTTTCAGCTTTCATCTGCACTAATACCAACAAATATTATATATTGGTATTAGTGCAGGAGAAAATTGTATGCAAAAAAATACAAGTGTTACCTTGGGTGAGCATTTTGAAGCGTTTATCGCCAATCAAGTTGACAGCGGTCGTTTTGCCAGCGCCAGTGAAGCGATTCGAGCGGGACTGCGCCTTTTAGAAGAGCGAGAAATAAAACTTGCCGCTTTGCAACGAGCATTGACAGACGGGGAGAACAGCGGATTTGCTGACTATTCTCTCTCAGGATTGCTTGCAGAACTTGATCGTGAATAGCGCATGTCAGCATTTCGCCTTACTGAATTAGCCACTCAAGACTTGCTATCAATCGGTCGCTACACCCAAAAAACATGGGGAACTGAGCAGAGAAACCGTTATCTTGCTATCTTGGACGATTGCTTTCATCTCTTGGCACGAGAGCCACACAGGGGACGTACTTGTGATGATATTCGCCCAGGATATCGCAAGTACCACATCAGACGACATTTGATCTTTTATCAGGAAACCAACGAAACTATCGATATTATTCGTATTTTGCATGATCGTATGGATGTCGAGTCTTATTTCAACGAAGAGTAACCCAAAGACAACCTATTCCTTAACATGAGAATTATTACCCCAAGGGGTTGAATAGGATTTAAAATTTTAGCTTTATCGTTAGCATATTAGATTGATCGAATAAGCACTAAAAGGTATTCCAAGTTATGACCTTCAGTGATGTAGTTGAAGCAATTAAAAGTCTTTCCAGTGAAGAAAAGTTAGAAATTCAACTGTTATTGCAGCAATATCTACGGGAAGAAAGGCGTGAACAGATTTATCAAAATTTTCAGGCGGCGCAAGTAGAACAGCAAAATAGTGAACTGAAGTTTTCGTTGAATATGGATGAACTGAGACAACTGATAGAAGAGTGATGATACAAGTAAGTTTCAGTTCTTCATTTAAACGTGCTTTTAAAAAGCGAATTCAAAGGAATGTAGATTTAGAAACACGGTTTTGGCAAAAGTTGGAGCAGTTTACAGCAGATCCATTTGAGCAGGGTTTGAAAACTCATAAATTGTCAGGTAAGTTTAAAGACTTATGGAGCTTTAGTGTAGATTATGACGAGAGAGTAGTTTTTTACTTTACAGATGATGGAGATGCTGTGTTTGTAGATATTGGTAGTCACGATGAAGTTTACTAAGTAAAATCTATTAATAGGCGGATAAAAATCAATGCAGACGACCAATACCACGTCATCCCCCGCACAAGACCGAGTGAAGAATAACTGGGAATTTACAGAAGTATGGATAGATCCAATGTTATCGCCTCCATACATTCTTTTATTGCTTTGCGATAGTGAAGATAATTGTCAAATTTATCCGGCGCAGGGTTATAAAATTGTATTTTCTAGTAATGACTATAATGCAGCCAAGTTATGGTTACTAGAAGATGAGTATGAACCAATTGAAGGTAGGCTTTTAGCTGCGGAATTAGTCTGAGTTATAGCGCTTCCCATTCAGATGCGGTACAACATTATATCGCGATGTGTAGGGGCACAGCACTGCTCATTGGTGTCAACTTAACGTAAAAGTTATGTCCCGCAAGGAACTTCAGTTCCTTGCTAATAACAAAAGTCATCTAAAGATGACTAAATATCCCGGGAATCTTTAGTCATCTTTAGATGACTTTAGCGATTAGCCTTGAACTTTAGTTCAAGGCGGGTGATGAAGCCAAACGTTAAGCTATTTCTAGCTTTAATGCTAAAACTATGAAAAATTTCACTGCAATTATTGAGCGAGATTCTGATACAAAGCTTTATGTTGGCTATGTTCCTGGATTTCCTGGAGCGCATTCACAGGCGGAAACATTGGATGAATTACAAGAGAATCTGCGTGAAGTAATTGAGATGCTTCTGGAGGATCAAAATTTAGTATTTGATACAGAGTTTGTTGGTACACAACAAATCGTAACCAGTAGATTATGAAAATATTCTTTGTTTTTATCTTTAGCTCAACTACATTGCAGTATAGCTTGGTAGTAGAATTAGTATACAACATGAACTAAGGAGCAAGAACGTGCAAAGCATACTTTTAAGCAGTGAAGAAGTTGGACGACGTGCGAAAGAATTATATGAAAATAGCATTCGTCAACAAGTGGAACGAGAAGAAAACATCGGTAAGATGGTGATTATTGATATAGAAACAGGTGAATACGCAGTTGATAAAACAGGCTTAGAATCGGCACAATATTTACGTAATAAAAACCCATTTGTTCGACTATATGGTATTCGTATTGGTTATAAAGTTGCTGTTTCCTTCTGTGGTTTTCTGGAGCGTGATTTATAGTGATTTCCGGTATTGTCAAGGATGCACACGCAACTGTTAATGTAGAATTTAGATTGCCAAATCTACCAGATTTTACTATTGAATTTGTTATAGACACAGGTTTTACAGATTATCTTTGTTTACCACCGGAAGCAGTTGTTTTGTTGGGTTTACCCTTACTATATGAACTACCTGCAAATCTAGCTAATAATAGTTGGGTAGATATACCAGTACATCAAGCTGTTATTATTTGGAATGGCGAAGAAAGGGTAGTTAATGTACTTGCGACAGGAAAGCGACCTTTATTAGGAACTGCTTTACTTGATGACCATGAACTTATCATACAGTTTACCGAAGGCGGTTTAGTAACAATTGATGAATTGTAGTTTCTTTCTGGATATATCGACTTTCTATTAATAGCAATGATAATTATTACCCCAAGAGGTTGAATAAGATTTAAAATGTTACCTCTATCGTTAAGATGTTAGATTGATCGAATAAGTATTAAAAGGTTATGACCTTCAGTGATGTAGTTGAAGCAATTAAAAGTCTTTCCAGTGAAGAAAAGTTAGAAATTCAACTGTTATTGTAGCAATATCTACGTGAAGAAAGGCGTGAAGATATTTATCAAAATTTTCAGGTGGCGCAAGTAGAACGCCAAAATAGTGAATTAAAGTTTTCCTCAAATATCGATGAACTAAAACAACTGATAGAAGAATGATCTTAAAAGTAAGTTTCAATTCTTCTGATTTAAGGTATCATTTACCGATATAATCAGTAGGTAAATTAAGTAAAGTCGAGATGAAGCCCACAAACGAACAAACTCAGGGACTCTACAGGCTTTGTTATCGACTTACTAATGTCATTTACCCTGGATGGCCATACACAAACATCGAACTTGTTAGGGTAGATGAACGTACTGGAAACTTATACGTACTTGCTGGCGAAAATCTGGACTTTGAGATTAAACCAACCGGAGGGTATGAACCATGACAGTAGCTAAGTATGAAGCGATGAATCTCAATGAACTACGTCGCTATGTTCTCACTCACCGCGAAGATGTTGCAGCTTTCCATGTGTATATCGATCGCTCAAAGTCTGAAGGGCAAATGATCAGCATAGACTTGAATGATGAGAATTGGGAAGACAAAGTTAAAGAAGCAATTAAATATAGTTCCAATGCTATTCGTTGGTACTGTAATAATACACCAAAATATACTAAAGAAGCTCAGATAATTTTTGAATGGTGGAATCATTTAGATAATAAATTTGTTACCAAGCATCATCTTACTGGAATAGAAATTGATCAAGCAACTGGAATCTGGGAACCAATTCAAATTAACCCGTCGCTGCAAATACGCATCAGTGAACCAAGTCTAGAAATTGGTCAATTTACTACGTTGCTCAAATATAGAGGTGAAGATAACTCTATAAAACAAATAGAAGCCGTTGCTATTGACTTGGATATTGCAAAGCAAAACCTATTTGTTTGGCCGACTCAAGCCGCAGAGGTTTTTATTTTCTCAACAGAGGCTCAATAATTCGTAATTCGTAATTCGTAATTCGTAATTAACATGAAGTGCCTTTAAAATGGGAGAATATCAAGAATCATTAGGAGGAATCAATCGTCATGACTGTGATAGTTGCTAAGTGGACGATTGACGAATATCACCGCATGATTGACGCTGGCATTTTGAGCGATCGCAAAGTTGAACTACTCAAAGGAGAAATTGTCGAAATGTCACCGGAAGGAGAACCCCATGCTTATAGTAGTGGTGAAGCTGGTGACTATCTAGCAAAGTTATTGGCTGGACGCGCCAAAATTCGTCAAGCTAAACCAATTACTCTACGCAACAACTCGGAACCGGAAGCAGATATTGCCGTTGTCCAACCTTTAGGACGCGAGTATCGACAGCATCATCCATATCCAGAAAATATTTTCTGGTTGATTGAATATGCTAACTCTAGTTTAGAAAAAGATTTAGAGACGAAAAGCAAAATATATGCAGAAGCAGGTATTGTAGAATATTGGGTTGTCAATCTAAAAAAGTTATACCTGCTAGTGTTTCGAGAAATCTTAGATGGAGAGTACGCGACAAAACTGACATTAAATGGGGGAACAATTCAACCGCTTGTATTCCCCGATGTTTCTGTTGCGGTGGAACAAATTATTAACAGCTAAGATAATTTATATCATGTTCGCTTTATTACTTATTAAAGCTGAAGAACCCCACCCCGCCAAAGCTACGCTTTGTCTCCCCTCCCCGCAAGTGAGGAGGGGATTAAGGTGTAGACTCAGAATGAATTCTGAGAGGATGTTTGAAAAGTATTTGACTGTGATTTTAGGCACTTGTTGATCCCCCCTAACCCCCCTTAAAAAGGGGGGAACCGGAATCAAAGTCCCCCTTTTTAAGGGGGATTTAGGGGGATCAAAAACGTTCTGTTACCGAGAAGAGGACTTTTCAAACATCCTCTTAAAAAGGGGGATTTAGGGGGATCAAAAACGTTCTGTTACCGAGAAGAGGACTTTTCAAACATCCTCTGAGGCGGGCTAGATGAGAATGAAATAGCCCTGGTATTTTAGAGACATAATTAGCAATATTATTCCATACCACAATCAGCCCTAAATGTATCACACAAATATTGCAAAGCTATTCACAAAAAGAACGGTCATGTTCAGAGAAAAAGAGTGGTTATTTAGCTTACTGGTAATATCTCTAGTTCTATGGCTGATATTTTTAGGAAACTCACCTTTAAGAGATTGGGATGAAGGTACTTACGCTATAGTCGCTAGAGAAATTTACCGGACTGGTAACTGGCTTTATCCCACCCTTCAGGGAGAACCATTTTTATTAAAACCGCCTTTGATGCAATGGTTCATTGCTTGCTGCTACCAGCTAGGAGGAGTGCAAGAGTTTACAACGCGCTTACCTGGTGCGGTTTTAACTGCCTTGGGAGTACCTTTGCTTTACTTGGTGGGCTGTTTGGCTTTTAAGCAAAGTTTACCGGCTCTATTTGCTGCTTTAGTTTACTTGACAATGTTGCCTGTGGTGCGTCATGGACGGCTAGCAATGTTAGATGGGATGACTATTTCTTTTTTCTTGCTGTTGTTGTTTTGTCTTTTGAAGGCACGTCAAAACCGAAAATATACTCTAGGTGTAGGATTTTGTCTGGGGTTAATTATTTTCACTAAGGGGACGATAGTTTTGTTGTTGGGGGCGATCGCCTGTTTATTCATGCTTGCAGATCGACAATTGGCTTTGTTGAAAAGTCCCTATCTCTGGGTGGGAATTTTATTAGGAAATGCCCCAGCGATCGCTTGGTATACTGCTCAATGGCAACATTATGGTAATACTTTCTTAGAAGTGCATTTTCAAGCACAAGCTTTTGACCGTCTTACACAAACTGTTGAAGGTAATAGCGGCCCTGTTTGGTACTATTTATTAGAACTACTCAAATATGGTTTTCCGTGGCTGTTATTTTTGCCTGGAGGGCTTTATCTAGCTTGGGAAAAACGTCATGAGAGTTGGGGTTCTCTAGTTCTGTTGGTTACAATTATTTACTTCGGAACTATTTCTTTGATGAGAACTAAACTTCCGTGGTATGTCATGCCTGTATATCCATTTTTCGCTTTGGCAATTGGTGCTAATTTGAGCGAAGTTTGGCACAATCGTCATTTTAGAGTCCGAACTTGGACAATATTTCTGGCTATTATTTCTATTGCTGGGTTAGGAGGTTCTGTTTACTTTTTTATGAAGAAAGAGCCTATTTTAATAGTCATGAGCATTGTTTTGGCAATAAGTATGAGCATCGCAGCATGGCTAGTTAAACAGCGCGATCGCAACTTTATTCCAGTGTTATTTGCTGGGATGTATTTAGTTTTAACCCTGTTGGTAAGTTCGCAATCTTGGATTTGGGAATTAAATGAAGCTTTTCCAGTTAAACCAGTAGCGGAATTAATTCGGGCAAATGTTTCAGCAGGAACACAAATTTATACTTCTTTTGCTTATGGGCGTCCTAGTTTGGACTTTTACAGTGACTGCAAGGTAACTGCTGCAACTCTGCCAATTTTACAACAAATGTTATCTAATAAATCTTATTTGCTGTTAGACAATGAGGCTTTACAGCAAATCAATTTAACTGGTAGTAAAATTATCGGAGCAGCTAACGGATTTACACTGATTACCAAAAATTAACAAAGCAGAATTGAGAATTGAATCTAAGCTACCCAAAGATTGCGGGCAAATCGAATAGAAAATGTGAACATTAGTATTCCAAAAAAGTACATAATTGGGTATCCCCAACGAGGATAACGGGCAAGTAATAACCCGAATGCCATTGACAGCGATATAATACCGTAAGCGTAGCGTTCAGTGGAGGCTGTAATCCCAGTGTTTAAAATTAAAGCGAAGGAAGAAAACCCATAGACAACAGTAACAAGGGGAATTTGATCTCGTGATAACCATAGTAAATAGATCCCGCCAAAAACTAGTGCAATTTTAACTAATTCGTCTCCTGTCAATAACCACAACAATAGCCATAAAAAATATAATCCATAGCGGAATTTAATCATACCCAAATGTAAGCGAAAGCGCCATAAGAAACAGCCGCTACCAATAACTATCAAAAATAATAACGGATATAAAGGGTCTTTAATATAGCCAGATTTCCAGTTAGTGAAACCTACCGTGATTTGCATCAGCATCTTCCACCAACCCTCCCAAGCAAACCCTGTTGCATCACCGCGCCACGCTTTTTGTGCATGGATGAAAGCCAAAGGGTCGCCAAATTTTATTTGACAATAAAAGCTGTACAGAGATATACCCAAACCAACATTTAAACTGGCAATATAGGCTTTTATGCCTCTACGTTCTTTCCAAGAAACAAACACAAAAGCAGGGATAAGAGCAATTCCAGGTAGCCGCGTTGCTGTAGATAATGCTCCCCAGAATGCTGCCCAAATATATTGCTTTTTATCAAAAGCTCGTAAGGCAGATGTGGTACACAATAAAAACAGACCTTCAGTGTAAATTACAGTTCCATAAAGGGAATAGGGACACCATGCTAAAGTAGCTGTTGCCCATCGTGCTGTACTTGTGCCGTAAAGCTCGCGTACCCAACAATAAAGTATGATTAAGGCAGCTAAAAAAGCTGAATTGTTGACTAATATACCTGCTACTTTAGGAGGCAAGCCGATGAACATAATTATCCGGCTTAATAATGGAAATAAAGGAAAAAATGCAACTGTGTGTATTTCCTTGACATCACTAGAGAAATCGTAACCATAAGTCAGAATTTTTTCATACCAAACACTATCCCAAGCATGAAAAACATCCCAACTGAAGGTAGCAGCAACACCAGTTGATGAACTTGGAAATAATGGGGCAATCAGTAACATAGCGATTGCTATTAAAAGCCTACTAGATAGCCACATTGCTATGACAAAAAATAAGCCATTCGCCAAAATTTTTTTCCTTATATTCATCTTTACAAATAGATAAATTAACTTTTGATTGATATTTTAGCCAGGGTAAGCTTTTAATTTGGGATAAATCATGTCACAATTTCGCACAATAAACCAGAGTGTGAAACCTAAAGGTATAGAAAACAACTGAATATATATGGGAGTCCCCAAATAGCCAAAAAATGATGACATTTGTACGACGATAGCCACCCAACGATATCGGGGAAAGTAAAAAGCAAAGATCAGACAAAATATATCGGCAGGATAGAAATATCTATCGTGCATTTTGGGCAAGATATATGGCATAAAGAAAACTGATATTGTAGCTAAGTGTATCAGTCTGTCTTGAGTAATTTGTAGTCTACTTTTATACACAATGTATGTAAACAAAAATATTGCAGATATAGTTAAGGTTAAACCTATAGGAACAGCAATTTGATAAAAATCACTGGGAATCCATTGATAAAGATTAGGTGCGTTTTTAGCGAGATCTTTATATTTATTAGCTTGGTTAAAGTATACTAACAGCAATTCTGACATTGGTCTGCCAGCAAACCAAGCTGGCAATATTAAAACTACATATACTAATGGAATTAATGGTAAGTGATACCAGTAAATTCTTTGTTTCAGCAACATTATTAATAATAAAGGTGCTAAAAACATAGCTTGCAACTTAAAAGAAAGTGCTATAGCAAAGCTAACTAATGCTAGAAGTTTTTTTTGAATAGATAAAAAATAAATACAGGCAATCAATCCTGTTGTATAGATAACGTCACATTGACCCCATAAGGCGCTATTACAAATAACACTCGGACTGAATATGACTGCCAAAAAAGCAAAAATTGGCATTCTCCCTTCTGGATATTTTAGTCTGACAATTTTATAAGTTAAAAAAGCACAAATAAAATCAACAATCATCGCAAAAAGCTTGATTGCGAAAATTTTCGGCAATCCAGATAGCAGGGTGGCAGAAATTAAAATCCAGTATAGGTAGGGGGGTGTATAATCAGCAAAACTATATTTTAGAGCGCTAAATCCGCCATGAGATGCGATGAAATCATACCAAGGCTCTAAAAAATATTTATAATCCAGCGATTTATTTGGAACACAAATCAATCGAATCAGTACTGCTAATATAATGCCAATAGCCAAGTAGCCAGGAACCGGGAATCGGAGAGAGTTTAATAGCCTGTTGAACTGAGATTTCACTAATTTTAATAATGTTTTGTCGGAAGCTTTAGTCATAAATTGTATCAGTCAAGTTGGCGTATCCAAATACTAAATAATGCGATCGCTCTCCCCAAGGCGAGGGGCATTTCATTTTAGACATAAATCGCCGGGCACGTTACAATACGGTTCACAAAAGGGCTGAAACTCTTTTTTTACGAACCACAGAGGCGCAGAGAACACAGAGAGAAGAGAGAAGAGAGAAGGAGGAAATGCTTAAAACCTTTACTAATGACAAATGACCAATGACAAATGACAGCCTTAGCCAGTTAACTTTAATTGCGCCAACCTACTTAACTATATTTTTGACTGATTGATTCCTGGAACGGAAAATTAGCAGTAGCTTGGCTAGAGATGGCTAAGTATAAACCCATTAAAACTACAGCGAAACCTATCCAATTTGAGAAAGTTAATTTTTCCGAAAATATTACAAGAGCGAAAATACCGCTAAATACTGGCTCTAACAGATGTACTAAGGAGACAACTACAGAAGAAAACTTGGCAAGGCTATAGGTTAAAAGCCCATGACCTAAAACTTGGCAAATCAGGGCTAGGGAAATGACCCAAAACCACCCAGTGACTGTAGAGGGAAAAAGTTGCTCTTGAGTAAACAAAAGTATAGGGAAAATTACTAAAGCCGCGATCGCACAAATCCACAACTGGATTGTTACCGGAGAAAATTTGGTTCGTAATTTTTCTACGATCAGCAGGTATCCACTCAATAAAATGGCCGAAACGATGGCAGCAAAGCCTCCTTGAACTTCGTCTATGGCGATTTGTATTTCTTGAAATTCAATGGCGATCGCTCCTCCCAGGGCGATGATCATCCCAATCAAGAATTGGCGCTCAAAACCCTGACGAAATAACAGCCACACCCCTAAGCTAGTAAATATGGGGGAGAGATTATGCAACACACTAGAGATCGCAACGCTAGTTTGAGTTAGCGACCAAGCCAACAAGACTAAAGTGGCAGCCCAAAGAATACCAGCACTTAACAATAGCCAAAGATCCTGACTGGTGTAGGACTGCTGTTCTACAGGCTTGTCTTGGAAAAATCGCTGCCTTATTGCCTTGTATCCATGCCAGACCAAGAAGACCACACTCGCAAGCCAAAAGCGATTAAATACAGTGGCACTGGGGCTGAGTTCAATTTCGCTCAATTTCATAAAAATAGAGCCAAAAGATATGGCAACTACACCTAGAAATAATGAAGCGATCGCTATCTTCGTTTGATTGGATACATTCATTAGAAAATTTAAATTAAGTACGTTGCTGCGAAAAGACTCAAGTATGTTACGAAACGTAAATAAGCTTAAAATCCTTACTAATGAGAAATGACAAATGACAAATGACAGCCTTAGCCAGTTAGCTTTAATTGCGCCGACCTACTTAACCAACCCAACGCTCTTGGGCAAATCCTACAGCTATTTTGGCTAGTAGTGTCACAAAAGCGCCCAATATTAAATATCCCTGACGAGGATGGCGAGATAGCAGTACACCAATGGCTATATTTAAGGGCACAATACCGTATGCTAGACGGCTCAAGGAGATAGTACCTCCAGAAGCTAGCAGCAAACCAATACCGCAAAAGCCATAAATCACTGTAACTGCGGTCAGTTGCGTGTGTAAGCGCCACAACACATAACCACCACCTAAGACCATGAACAAGTTGAGTAAGTTATTGATCCACTGTTCACTTGCCAGAATCAACAAAAATAAGGCTAAGACATAAAAGCCATAGAATAATTTCACAGAACTAAAACGTTGACGGAAGTGCCATAAAAGATAGCTACTGGCAACAATTACGCCAAAGAACAACAGATACCAGGGGTCTGGAATTCCTCCAGATGGATTTTGAACCCAACCATATTGCCAATTATTTGTGCCAACTGCAATTTGCATAAGCATATTTAACCAACCCTGCCAATCAAACCCCAGAGTTGGTCGCCATCCGCGCTGCGCTTCGATAAAAGCTAAAGGATTGCCAAAATAAATCGCACAATACAAACTGAATAGAAGTATGCCAATAGCGGTAGTAAAACCAGCTATATAGGCAATGGGTGGTCGGCGTTCTTTCCACGCTGCGATCGCTAATGCTGGAATTAATGCCATACCTGTAGGACGTGTTGCTGTGGCCATTGCACCCCAAAGGGCAGTCCAGCCATACTGTTTTTGATCAAAAGCCCGCAAAGTCGCCGTACTCAAAAACAAATACAGCCCCTCTGTGTAAATTACCCCCGTAAACATGGAAGATGGATACAAAGAAATTACAGCAGTCGTCCACTGTGCTGCATTGATGCCATAATGCTCCTTAACCCAAAAGTACAAACAGTAAAGCGCTGCAAAAAATGCCAAGTTGTTGACTAAGGTACCTGCAAATTCAAACGGTAAGCCCAACTTCATCAAAACCCAGATGCTTAAAGGAAACAGGGGAAAGAAGGCCAGATTATGTTGCTTGCCATCATTGACAAATTCATAGCCAGAAGTTGCGATCGCTCGATAATGCATACTATCCCAGGCATCAAAAACCCCCCAGCCAAAATGGGGCAAAAATTCTTCTGCTGGTAAGGGTAGTTTTGGCGCAACCAGCAACATGGTAGTGCAGATCAATATTCGGCTGGCAAGCCATATCGCTGCTGGAAACAGGAAATCATTTTTCCATAAAACTTTTTTTATAACTATCTGAACTTTGGCCATAAGGTTGAGTGCTTTAACAAACTCCTTTGCGCATCCTTTTACCTATGGCTGTAACACAGCAATTTATGAGTAACATTTGGCATATTAAATCCTCCACCAAAATAATTAACAAACTCAACAGATTAAAAATTACTTAAAAGTGTTCCCCACTTAGTTACTTTTGCGAATTCTATCGGAATTTATCTTCTAAAATATAGTATTTATAAATACAAATTTTGTCTAGTTATTTGAAAATTGAGCAACTCTGGCACTTTCAGTAGAAAGGCTCTAATTAAACAGACTCTGAGCCAGCCAATTTATCGGGTGGTTGGGGAATCTAAGACTTTGAAAACACGCCCGGTGCTTAAGAAGCTTATATAGAGCGATTTATCGCTCACTACAAACAAAAGTTTTATCAAAGAGTCCTCAGCAATTTATAGTGGGAGTTGTCTGTAAATCCTTAAGCAATTGTGAAAGCGATTACTCTTGTTGGTTCCACTGGTTCTATTGGTACTCAGACTTTAGATATTGTTACTCAGTACCCAGATCAGTTTCGGATTGTGGGATTGGCAGCTGGGGGCAATGTTGACCTATTAGCTGCTCAAATTCGGCAATTTCGACCGAAAATAGCAGCAATTTGCTTAGAAGACAAATTACCAGCCCTCAAAGAAGCTATAATTGACCTCGATCCCCAACCGATTCTACTGGCTGGTGATGCCGGAGTGATAGAAGTCGCCCGCTACGGCGATGCCCAAACCGTTGTCACTGGGATCGTTGGTTGTGCTGGTTTGCTACCGACGATCGCCGCTATTAAAGCTGGTAAAGATATTGCCTTAGCGAACAAAGAAACCCTAATTGCTGGGGCCCCTGTGGTTCTACCCCTAGTGGAAAAACATGGTGTAAAATTACTCCCAGCTGATTCCGAACATTCCGCAATATTTCAATGCCTCCAAGGTGTGCCAAAAAAAGGCTTGCGGAAAATTTTGCTCACTGCATCTGGTGGGGCTTTCCGGGACTGGGATGTAGAAAAGTTAGCAGATGTAACCGTTGCCGATGCCCTCAAGCATCCTAATTGGTCGATGGGGCGGAAAATCACAGTAGACTCTGCTACTTTGATGAATAAAGGGCTGGAAGTAATTGAAGCTCACTTTCTGTTTGGGTTGGATTATGACAATATCGAAATTGTCATTCATCCTCAGAGCATTATTCACTCGCTGATTGAACTGCAAGATACTTCAGTTTTAGCCCAACTCGGTTGGCCGGATATGCGCTTACCCTTACTGTATGCTCTATCTTGGCCCGATCGCATCTACACCAACTGGGAACGGCTAGATTTAGTCAAAGCTGGAAATTTAACTTTCCGGGAACCAGATCACCAAAAGTATCCTTGTATGCAGTTGGCTTATGCTGTGGGCAAAGCTGGCGGTTCGATGCCAGCTGTGTTGAATGCCGCCAATGAGCAAGCTGTGGCTTTATTTTTAGATGAAAAAATTCGCTTTTTAGATATTCCTCGGTGTATCGAATTGGTGTGCGATCGCCATCAAAATGATCACCGTACAAATCCCTCTTTAGATGACATTTTGGCAGCAGATAAATGGGCAAGACAAGAAGTTTTAACAGCGACTGAAAAGTTAGAAACTCAATCGCGGATAATTTCTTTGCGATAAAAACCTTTAATTCAGATACCCAAAAGGCAGATTTTCTGGCTCTTGACCAATTTTTGTTTAGCCTTCAGCCTAATGCTGAAGGCTAACGGTTAATATGAGTCTCTTTTTTAAATAACAACTTCGTCTTCTTTGACTAATACATCTTGTTTCTCAGCTTCTAAACTGTCATTAAGGAAAATATCTGTAAATATCCTTTCTTTGCAATGCTCGAACAAAAACAATTGCACCATCAAACATTGTTAACCCAATTCTGTAGTCCCCAATTCTAATACGATAATAATCACCATCAGCTTTAAGTTTTTTGATATTGTTAACTTCTCCTAGATTTTCCGCGTTTTCCACTTCTTCAATTACGACTTGTATTCTTTGCAGCAAAGTTTCATCTCTGATTTTGCTCAAATCTTTTTCAAAGCTCTTTTTGAACTCAACATTCATCTTTTATTTGCCAAAATATTTAAAAATTGCCTCCCTGCTGACTGTTTCTGTATCCTCACTTTCTTGAATGGCTTTTTCTAAAGCTATATCTTCAAGAATTTCTGCTAACAAATCAGCAAATACTTCTTTTTGTTCTTGGATAACTTCGGTGAGTGCAGTTTTAAATAGTTGCTTAATTTTTTCTTCGTCAAGGTTAAGTTCTGTCATATAATTTCCTTAAGTTTTGGATTGATACTAGCATGGCGATCGCCCTTCAATACCACAAACGCGATAACTTCACTACGAGACGCTGCGCGAACGTTAAGTTGTATGCGATCGCACTTTGCCATCAATCTTAATAAATGCGTAGCCGTAAGGCTTGTCGTCAGACATCGCACTCTTTCCCATCAACCTCAATAAATGTGATCGCACATCTCTAAAACCAGACGCGATCGCACTCCTCAAAACCAAAATGCGATAACTTCTCTTCTCTGCGAGAGGCTACGCCAACGAGACGCACTTGCGTTCGTTAAGCTGCGCTAACGCACTTCCCCAACTACAATAAATGCGTAGCCCCCACTTGACTTACGCAACTTGCAACGGTTTTTTAGGAAGCATTCTCGGTTCTGGTAGTGGTTTGTTTTCTTCTTTCAACATTTCCACAAAAGTCTCAATTACTTCCTGACCATTTTTTGCTGCTTCTTCATAAGTCCTACCATGCGTATGAAATTGTTGCCAGGGGAACTCAGGTAAGTGTACTAAAAAAAGTCTATCTTCCTCCGACCATTGAATTACCATGCTGTAGTGATAGTTCATTCTTCTGGCTCCTGTTTTGCTTCGTTTTCCGTGTTTTCCATTTCTTGCAGTTTTTTCAGCACCCGTTGGATGTTTTTTTCTAAATATAACGGAGCATCATCGCCGTCTTTACCTGGTATGGTCAGGGGTTCTTCGGGTAACAACGGATGCTTCCAATATGTATGACTTCCTTTACCTCTTCCTGGTTGAAGAATATAGCCAACTTTTGACACCATTGCTTTCAACTCTCCTACTTTTTTCGGCATTACTCCTCACCGCCAACTTCTCATTTATTTTCTCTGCTTAAAAGCCAAAAATCCCAGATTAATTGTTAGTATTTTAGATGTTATATCCTTGCATGAGTGGTTGTGGCGGTAAGCAAAACTCTGTTTTAGCCAATAACTTCGTTAAGCTGCGCTAACGCACTATCTCCCGTAAACCCAACAAAAGCGATCGCACTTTCCCAACATCACAAAGGCGATCGCACTTTCCCACAAACCCAACAAAGGCGATCGCACTCCCATCAACCCTAATAAGTGTGATCGCACTCCTCAAAACCACCAAAATGTGAAACTTCGTTAAGCTACGCTAACGCACTTTCCCTACATCACAAATGCGTAGACGCGCAGCGGCTTGTCGTTAGACATCGCACTCTTTAAAAACCAAAACGCGATAACTTCGTTAAGCTACGCTAACGCACTTTCCCAACACAACCGAAAGGCGATCGCGCTGGTGGGTTGTGTGATTCCTTTATTGCTCATACCCAAATTGCTAGAATACAGATACTTTTTATCATCCGCGATCGCTATGACTCGTCAAGAAATCGAAGAGCAACTTCTGGGCTTATCGCTTGCTGACAAAGCAGATATTATCCAAAGTCTGACCAAAAACCTTAGCACTAGTGGAAGGGGAATTACTAAAACTCCTGGTGTGTGTGGTGGTGAAGCTTGTATTGCGGGAACTCGAATTGCTATTTGGCTTTTAGTGGAAGCACTACAACTTGGTATTAATGAAGCCCAATTATTGCAGGATTATCCTCATATTACCGCAGCCGATCTGGTCAATACTTGGGCTTATGCTGATGCTCATCCCGAAGAAATTACTGCCGCAATTTTTGCTAATAATCAGGTAGCCTAATTGATGGCACGTTTGTATACCGATGAACAATTTCCCCGGATAGTCAGCGAACTGCTGCGGACAATGGGACATGATATTTTAACTGTACAGGAAGCTGGTAACGATAATTTAGGCATTCCCGATGAGGAAGTATTAGCTTTTGCAATTAGAGACAATCGTGCAGTCATAACCCTCAATCGTCAAGATTTTGTCCGCTTGCATCGTGCTAATTCCGAGCATTTTGGTATTATTGTTTGTACAAATGATACTGACAGAAATCGAATGGCAATTCGTATTAATGAAGCTTTGGTATCTGAGGAATCTTTGGCAGGTAAGTTGATTCGGGTTGTACGTCCGGTAATTTAGATTATAACTATAAGTCGCCATCCACAAACCCAAAAAAAGCGATAACTTCGTTAAGCTGCGCTAACGCACTTCCATCAACCCTAATAAATGCGATAACTTCGTTAAGCTACGCTAACGCACTTTCCCACAAACCCAACAAACGCGATCGCACTTTCCCAACATCACAAAGGCGATCGCACTTCCCCAACATCACAAAGGCGATCATATGTGGCATTTAGCTTGTTACCTTGTTCAAAAAACTGTTGAAGCGATCGCTATCCATCAAGCCATTTTCCGACAGTATTCGTCGCACTGCAACTAAATGCAATGTTCTTACATACGCTTGTTGCTCGTAACCAGGCAAAACTATTAATGTCCCAGATGATGGATGCTGGTAAATTTTTTGAGAGCCAAAGGTCTGCATGGTTACAAACCCTGTCTCTAAGAGCAATTTCTCTAATTCTGTGAATTTAATTTCTATAACCATGATGACGAATCACTCCTTGTAACTGGCTGAGAACATCATTTTTAAATTTAGCAAATATTTTGATCGCCTGCCGATTTAATACGTTGTCTTTAGATAAACGCACAGTTACACTATCACCAATATTGGATAAATCGAATCCCTCAAGACTTTCAAAATATGCTTGTATCTATAACCAATAAGCTTGGCTATTTTTTGCATCATATACAATTAAAATACATGGCATTGGTTCAAGCAACCATAATTCCAAGTCTGAGCGTGTGAGAGCAAAAGTAATGGTTTTTTAGCCATAAGGCTTGTTGTTAGACATCGCTTTGGGACTTTGGATATACTGAAAATAGAAAGAACTAGCCAAGACAAATTGAATGCATGACAAATCGTGAAGAATTGATCCAGGAACTCGAACAAGCTCCTGATGATATAGTCCAGTCAGTACTAGATTTTGTTCGTAGGGTAAAAGCAACACGCAAAAATCATCCTCTCGCAAAATTTGCAGGTATTTTAAGTGATGTCGAAGCCCAAGAATTAAAACGGGCGATCGCCACAGAATGTCGTCAGGTGGATGTAAATGAGTGGTGAGATTGCTCTGGATACCTCCGTGGCGGTGCGTTTTTTGAATGGGGACAATGGGATAGTTGCACGAGTACTAGCATTACCAGAGGTGGTTTTACCTACCGTCGTAGTGGGGGAGTTACTTTTTGGCGCGGAAAACTCTACTCGTCCATTACAAAATTTACCTCGTTATCTGGAGTTCATTGAGGCTTGTGTAGTTCTACCATTAAGTCGAGAAACAGCAGCAGTCTATGCTAAAACCCGATTGGCTTTGAAACGGAAGGGACGGCCAATTCCAATGAATGATGTTTGGATTGCGGCACAATGTTTAGAGCAGGGTTGGATATTAGTGACAGATGATAGAGACTTTAACTATGTTGATGCCTTGATGTTAGAGCATTGGTAGTTCAATCTAGCCGTAAGGCTTGTCGTCAGACATCGCACTCTCTCGATTTTAACCAAAAGGCGATCGCACTTCTCAAAAACCAAAAGGCGATCGCACTTCCCCAATACCACAAATGCGATCGCACTTCTCAAAAACCAAAAGGCGATCGTACTTCCCAACATCACAAATGCGTAGCGTAGCTATTTATTGTCAGGGCAAATTTCTTTTCGCAAATCGGGACGGGAAGCAAGGTATTCTTTTAAATGGTCGCAACCTCGCGCTAGTAACCTATCTAAACTTTGAACACGACGCATCTGCACAGAATTAGAATCTACTGTAATGGCAATTAACTTACTATCTGGGCTGAAAACAAAACTCGAGCCTTGATATTCAGCAAACTGCTGCCAATAACCATCTTTTACCTCTGTCCACAGACGCACAGTACGATCCCAGAAAGCAGTACCTGTGGCAATCGTCTTACCATCAGGGCTAAATGCTAAATTATAGATGCCATCATTATGTTTGAAAGTGGCTATTTCTTCTCCTTGTAGGTTCCACAGCTTGGCTGTACCATCCCACGAAGCAGTGGTAACAGTCTTACTGTCAGGGCTAAATACTACATTTAAAACCCAATGATTATGTTTGAGAGTAGCAATTAACCTACCTTGTAGATTCCACAGTTTAGCAGTGTCGTCATTTGAAGCAGTAGCAACAGTTTTACCATCGGAGCTAAATACTATTTCTCTGACCATATCCCGATGTTTGAGAGTAGCAATTTCCTTGCCTTGTAGGTTCCACAGCTTGGTTGTATCAGATGAAATAATGCCAATAGTCTTACCATCAGGACTAAATACTAGGTTACTGATCTTATTAAAGCCGTTATGGCTGTTATGTTTGAAAATGCTAACTACTTGTCCTTGTAGGTTCCACAAGGTAGCTGTATTATCTCCCGATGAAGTACTAGCAACAATGTTGCCATCAGGACTAAATACCACACCATAGACAGAATTGGAAGCGTTAAAAGTAGTAATTAATTCACCTTTTAGGTTCCACAACTTAGCATTATTATTACCACCCGACCATTGAACAGTCGCAACAGTCTTGCCATCGGGACTGAATATTATGTTTCTGACCCCATCTTGATGTTTGAGAGTAACAATTGACCCAGCTTTTAAGTTCCACAACTTAGCTGTACCATCATCTGAAGCAGTAGCAACTGTTTGACCGTCGGGACTAAATGCTACAATGTTGACCTTTTTGTTATGTTTGAGAGTAGTAATAACCCTTTCTTGCAGATTCCATAGCTTGGCTGTGCCATCCCGTGAAGCAATCGCAAAAGTCTTACCATCAGGGCTAAATACCATTTTTGCTACCCCACCAGAATTTAGGAGAGTAGGAATTTTATCTTGTAGGTTCCACAGCTTGGCTGTTCCATCTCTTTGTGAAGCAGTGGTGACAGTTTTACCATCAGGGCTAAATGCTAAATTATCGATGCCATCATTATGTTTGAGAGTGGCTATTTCTTCTCCTTGCAGATTCCACAGCTTGGCTGTTCCATTCACATAATAAATAGTAGCTAAAATTTTACCATTAGGACTAAATGTTACATTCTGAATCCCTCCGATAGGTTGATTATTTTCTTTTAAAATGGTAATTTCTTGTCCTTGCAGGTTCCACAGTTTGGCTGTTCCATCTCGTGAAGCAGTGGCAACAGTTTGACCGTCAGGGCTAAATACTATATTACTGACTTTATCCTTATGCTTGAGAGTAGCAATTTCTTGTCCTTGTAGGTTCCACAACTTGGCTGAGAAATTACTATAATCCAAAGTCGCAATAGTCTTACTATCAGGACTAAATACTACCTTTTCTACCTTTTCTTCATATAAAGAAGTATGTTTAATAGTGGTAATTTCTTGTCCTTGTAGGCTCCACAGCTTGGCTGTACCACGCTTTGAAGCAATAGCGATGATTTTACCATCAAGACTAAATGCTACGTTATTCACTGCATCATTATGTTTGAGAGTAGCAATCTCTTGTCCTTGCAAGTTCCACAACTTGGCAGTAGTGTTATCCCATGAAGCAGTAGCAATTGTTTGACCATTGGGACTAAATACTACATTTGCGATTGACTTGTCGTCATGTTTAAGAATTGCGATTTCCCCTCCTTGGAGGTTCCACAGTCTGACTGTACCACCCCATGAAGGAGTAGTAGCAACAGTTTGACCATCGGGGCTAAATGCTACATCTCCGACAAAAGAGTCATGTTTGAGAGTAGCTATTTCTCCACCTTGTAGATTCCACAACTTAGCAGTACCGTCATCTGAAGCAGTAGCAACAGTTTGACCATCGGGACTAAATGCTACATTATTGACCGTTTTGTTATGCTTGAGGGTGGTAATTGTCCCAGTTTGCAGGTTCAGCAGCTTGGTTGTACCGTCATCTGAAACGCTCGCAACAATTTTGGTGTCAGGACTAAATACTTGCTTCCTAACTCGACGATCATCTTTTAATTGATTTGTCTCACGGATATATTCTAAAGTATTGTGCAAGGCTAATATGGGGCTAACAGTTGGGTAATCTTTTAGTTGATTACCATTTTTAACTAACTGTTTTAATTCCTTTACAGCCCTCATAGCCTCAACTAAATTTTCCAATCCCACATTCCCACGCAAGCGCAATAAATCAGCCGATGAGCGCTCTAAATCTGTGACAATTTGGGCTTGTTTTCGTTCTATGTTTGCATTCATCGCCCCAATTGCTGCTACTATTGCCCCAACAACAAATAAAGCTAAAATACCTCCACCAATGCGAATCTGTCGCTTTGTTTTTCTCTCCACATCCGTGAAACGCTGCTTCGCTTTGCTCTCTTTCTCCAAAGCCTGATTTTGTCTCGCTTCCGCCTCCTCAACCTTCTGATTTAACTCTGCTTGCACACTCGCAGACAAAAACCGATAATCAGCATCGCTTAATCTCCTTCCATCAGCCCAAAGACGAGCCTTTTCTAATTCTTCTCCCCGCAACAAATAGGACTCATCCTGATATCCACTCTCTTCCCAAGCCTTTAAATTATCCGCATAGAAACGTAATTTACCTAACTCATTCTCAACCCAATTTAAATCAAAAACATTCTCATAAATTTGGTTATAAACCCTCAACTTTCCCTGCTGTTCCACCACCAAACCAGTCAACCGTAACCTCATCTCTTCGAGACTACGATCAACATTAATCTCACACTGCTGCAAAATTTGCTGATATAAACCCAACAAACCCACAGCAATTTGCTCTTTATTCAGCATCCTATCCCGAATAGTTTTTAAATGCTGTTGCTCATCCTCCGCTTCCCAATTATCAATAATTCCACTCCTCACCACACCTTCCACCCATTTTTCTCCCCTCCTCGCTAGCAGGTTGGGGTTCTTCAAATCCCGAATTAACAAATTACAAACCTTCTGCGTCAATAAAGGCTGTCCCCCCGTCCAAGCCAAAACCTCTCGCATCAAAGCTTGAGGATTCTCCACCTTCCCCTCTAACCCCTTTGCCAAAGGTGCAATTTCATCTAATTTAAAACCATAAAGTTGAATCGCTGTACCAATATTAAACGGCGTTCTTTCCTCATCTTTAATTAAATCTGAAGGTGTTGCTACCCCAACTAAAGCAAAAGTCAAACGTCTATATTCAGCTTTAAAAGAGCGTCTTTGATAGCAACTTCTAATCAAAGCAAAAAAATCATCCGCCGGAAACTCCAAGCGAAGGATACTATCGATTTCATCGAGAAAAATCACAATGTTTTGGCTAATATTTGGCAGTAACAACTCATCAAAAAGTTTCGCTAAACGTCGCACCGGAGCAATTTCGATAGATTTGTCCCACCACACAACCAAATCTTCTGGTTCAATAAAATTAAGTTCAGTCAACAGGCTATCAACAATACTTGCATACCACTGCTCAAGGCTGATATCCTGACTACCCAATCCCGAAATATCAATCACAGCACAAGCAAAACCATCAGCTTGTAACTGTTTCATCGTCCGCACCAACAAACTCGTTTTTCCCATCTGCCGGGAGTTAAAAACATAACAAAGCTCCCCTGCCCTCAATCCGTAATAAAGGTCAGAATCCGCTTGCCGTCTTACATAGCTGGGAGCATCTTCTCCTAAACTGCCACCAACTTTATACTCGTAGTCTCCAGTCATAATTTAATTTCCAATAGAGAACAATTACATGGATGCCTATCTTGAGTTTAATTTCGAGAATATTGAGTTGCTATTGAGTTTTTATTGAGTTGCTATTGAGTTGTAAGTACCTATGCAAAATAAATTGTATATTATGGAAATAGTAATGTAAAATATCTTCTTGGTCACAAGAAGGTCAAAAAAATGCGATTTATTAAAGATTTAACTATTGATACAATCAAATTACTTAA
>NZ_JAIVFV010000113.1 GCF_020829445.1 Nostoc sp. CHAB 5836 | reverse complement strand
GTAGTTTATATTACTATACCTTGGGGTTCTGGTGGCTATGCTTTTTTTTTGCTGGTAACTATAAACAAGATTAATCATTTATTCGCGTAATACATACGCGAACACTTCTTTTTTGTCCAAAGTCCAACAAGTTAAGCAGCACAAAAAATCGGGGCAGGTTCCAAACCCGCCCCAATCGCTTCTGATATACTGCGCCCAACAGCTGTGGCTACAGGCTTTAAACTATTAACTAGATGCACCATATCTTCTAAAGAAAGTGCTTGACGGGGATCAGAAACAGATTTTTCTGGTTCTGGGTGACATTCAATAATTAATCCATCTGCACCGCAAGCGATCGCAGCCCTAGCCAGAGGTGCCACCAGTTCCCGTTTCCCGACGGCATGGGAAGGATCTACAATCACAGGCAGGTGAGTTATTTGCTTGAGTGCTGCCACTGCCCCTAAATCTAAAACGTTGCGAGTGTAATCATCGAAACTGCGGATACCTCTTTCGCACAACACTACATTAGGATTTCCGTGGCTGAGGATATATTCAGCAGCCATGACGAATTCTTCAATAGTCGCTGCTAAACCACGCTTGAGTAATATTGGTTTACCAGCTTGTCCCAAAGCTTTGAGCAAGTCGAAGTTTTGCATATTGCGGCTACCAACCTGAAGCATATCAGCATGGGCGGCGACTACTTCAATTTGGGAAATTGACATCACCTCAGTGACAACTGGCATATTGTAAAGCGATCGCACCCTTGCCAAAATCTTCAATCCTTCCTCTCCCATACCCTGAAAAGCGTAGGGAGATGTGCGGGGTTTGTAGACACCGCCACGTAACCCCTGTATTGATGCAGTAGATAGCTTTTGGGCGACTATCTCCATTTGTTCTAAGCTTTCAACAGTGCAGGGGCCGCCGATAATTACCAGTTCTTTGCCGCCGAAAGCGACTTTTTCTGAGATTTTAACAATTGTCTGGTGATTTAGATGAGATTGTGCGGCAAGTTTGGCATTAATCATGGTTTCATTCTCCTAAAAAATTCAACAAAAAAGCCCGGAACCTTTGAAGAGTTCCGGGCGCGTTCTGATTCTTCGGCATGACGCTATTTACCCGGAACCTACTCTGGGCCAAAAGTAAAAGCCATAAAACCAGCTACTCAAATAAGTCATGACGATGAAATTCTCCTTAAAAAAACAAAAACCGCAGAGTTCGCTCTGCGGTTCACCGGGCGGTTTCCGTTAGGAAACTCAATTCACTCCCGGTGAACCGCCCTAAACCAAAAATAAAAGTAGTAATTTGTGTTAAGCATTTGCAGAGGTTTTTCTGGAAAATTTAATAAATATACTGACGTAAGTTAAAAATAACAGGAAGAGTAGGCGGTGTCAAGACCCCCACAAACCAGAAAAAAGCGATAGACTCAGTACAACTCTAGGAAGCAAAGCTAGTACAGTAGACATCTGGTAAAAAAAATTGTATAGACGTAGCAGTGCTACGTCTATACAAGGGTTCTGGGTAATGCATATTTAATTTCACCAGATGTCTAGTGTGGCGAGTTTGCCTATCTTTAACAAGTTGTTTGAGCAACTTGTGAGTCTGGTTAATTTGAAAAAATTGGCTTGTCACTATATATGGCCATCCAACCAGTGGTTGGATCACCAGAGACTTTTCAAACATCCTTTAAGCGATGACTTCCGTCCTTGAGAAGTTAAAATATCTAGTTCTTCTGACTTTTCACCTGACCTTATGAAAACTTATTGCAGAGAATTGACAGTCGCCATAGATTATTCTTACCCAAGTCATCGTTGACCAGATTAACTTTTTAGGATCATCAGCCTGATTATGCCCAGTTCCAAAATCTTGGCCCAATCTTTCGACTATTATGGAGTTTACCCCTGCCCAGTCTGTCGGATAGGTAAGATTTCTCATATGCCATTGATGGAAGCTATGGCTTGTGACTTTTGCCACGAGATTTTTACAGTTAACCTAGAACTACAGCAAATCAAAATGCCTTCTAGGCAACCACCCATAACTTGGCGTTGGAATGGGTTTACTTGGACAGAAGCCCAGTTGGAAGGTGTGGAATTAGGTTGGGGTTATGGACTAGCATCAGGAGTTTTTGTAATTCTTCCCACTACTTTAATTGGCATAGTAGCTTACTATTTTCCTGCTAATGTCAAGGAACCCATTACCTGGATGCCATATATTTGGACTATATTAACTTTCTTATCACATTTATCAATTGTTGTTTGGATTTTTATTGAAGTCTATCAGATTCCAGTTGCAGCATATTTGAGAGCGATCGCTCGATGGAGAAATGGAGAAATGGGGAGATGAGCAAGTGGGAGAAAGCAATCCCCAATAACAAATGATACAGCGAATAAAATGGCTCAATCATATCATGTCAGGTTGATTACTTACTAAACCCCAAGAACCCCACCCCGCCAAAGCTGTGCTTTGTCTCCCTGCCCCTAATCCCCAGAGGGGGCCCCGAGTTCCCCGCAAGCAGGGAGGGGATTAAGGGGAGCCAGTGCGGGGACAGGGGTCTCCCCAAGTACAGCATCTGGCGTGTGGGGTGCAATGACTGTGAGAATCATAACTAATTAGCCGGACATGATATCACTCATAATTAAGTTGATTGTCCACCAAAATATCGTATGAGCGATCTGGAGCAGTACTATAGAGTTTTGGAATTAGAGCCTGGGGCAACACTTGAGGAAGTGAACCAGGCTTACAAAGATTTAGTTTTTGTTTGGCATCCCGATCGCATTCCCAAAGACAATCTCCGTTTACAGCAGAAAGCACAAGACAAGCTCAAAGCCATAAATGAAGCTCGTGAAAAATTGCGCTCTCTAAAAACCAAACCTCAAACCACATTTAACTCACCGCCACCTCAACAGGAAAAACCATCTCAAACAACCCAGCGACCACCAAAGCAAAACTCAGACTTAAGTGGCAAAGACTACAGTCGGGCAAATTTGAGTAATAAAGACTTATCTGGCAGAAATCTGAGTTATGCCAATTTGAGTGGTGCTAATCTCAGCGATACTTTTATGCACAAAGTCAACCTCAGAGGTGCAAATTTATCTGAAGCAAATTTATTTCGGGCAAACCTACTTTTAGCGGATCTCAGAGAGGCAAATTTACGCGCTGCTAATTTGATTGGAGCCGATCTCAGTGGAGCCGATTTGCGAGGAGCCGACTTAACAGGAGCGCGGATTCGCTCTGGTGAGCGTCTTCTGGTTAAACTTGTTGGCACTAACTTAGCAGGAGCAATTATGCCTGATGGTTCAATTTATCAATAAGTGAGGTTGCGCTATCTATGACACAGAGTAAGTAGGTCGGCGTAATTAAAGTTAAAAATATTTGTAGGTTGGGTTGAGGAACGAAACCCAACATTTTATTTCTCTTTGTTGGGTTTCGCTTACGCTCAACCCAACCTACACATTTTTATCGTAAATTAAAGGTGTTAATTTTAGTTTGAACCGAACCGTATTGGGCAGCGATCTGGAGAGACTTAACGGGAAAAGTCAGATGATGTTTTCGTTGTAAAACATCAGTTTTAAATACTTTTATCAAATACCCAAAAGTATCTAATTATACAAATTTATGATAACCAATAATTTCACTAATTAGCAATCTCTGAAGCCGTAACTTATGACTATTAAAGGTTTTAAAGATCATGTTCTAGGAAGTAGATAAATAATTTGACATTTGCCAAATAAATTAGTGAGATGTATGTTATGGTTTTTATAGGAATCAAACAAATAAAGCACAAAAAGACTTCAATACAAGTTTGAGGCAAGCTCAAGAAAGTTTTTTTGCTCTGGTAAGTCCACTTCAATTAGCTACATCTTTTTTAAGGAAAATCTAAAACCAGATTGAGTAGGATAGTAGCCTTTGTAACAACTTGAAGTCAATTGAAATTTATCTGGGTATGAGCCAATAAGAGTTGGCTAGCCTAGCTAGAACATTACTCCCCAAAGGCAATTACTCTTGGAGTCTGGGAAGAAAGACTCTTAGTACAGCCTGACAAATCCATAGAAATACAGAATATTTACTAACTTAGTCTTGCGGGAGAAAACATTTTTAACCGGGAATTAAGTTGAAGTAGTTGCTGACTTTTGGAACGAAAACTCCAAGCAGAATGCTGCCGTTCCACTATTTTCAGGAATTTGATCATCATGTCACAAGTCACGAAGATATTGTCTAAGCCAGAGTGTTAGGGTTTGCCTGTGCAGGCATTATATTACTGCACCTGTAACTGCTACTTTTAGGCTCAAATTTATCTTGCTGCATCAATCACGAAACGAGAAGCGCTATAGAAGTTCTTGGCAACTTGACATCAGCAAAATCCGAGAAGTTGTAGCGACCATTTAAGAGTGGATTGCAATTTGGTTGGTTGTGTGGTTCTGGGAATAAATCTGCGTTGATTTGAATTCCTGCTGCAACCACTCTTGAGGCTTGAGCAACCATTTGGGATTCGTTACAACAACTGACAATGCTGAAGTCATAGTTTCAAAGGCTTCGTTATTAGGAGATTTCTCTATCCCTTAACCGATGTCTGATGACAAGTCGCTCTGTGTCTACTCTTAGTGGGTAAATATGTTCTGATTTTAACTGTTTTTGTCAGGGTGGGATATGTAGCGACAAGTTGCTACGCATATATGCCAACAGGCTCTACTTCCCTACAGCACCAAGGGTAAATATCTCACATCAAGCTTCTAACTCATCAATTAAATCATTGTAGGAAAACACAACCATGACTGAGCAAAAGATTAGACAAATAGCTTTCTATGGTAAAGGCGGTATTGGTAAATCTACCACTTCTCAAAACACCCTAGCAGCAATGGCTGAAATGGGTCAGCGCATTTTGATTGTCGGTTGCGACCCGAAAGCTGACTCTACCCGTTTGATGTTACACAGTAAAGCTCAAACAAGCGTTCTTCAATTGGCTGCTGAACGGGGCGCTGTAGAAGATATTGAACTCGAAGAAGTAATGCTTACGGGTTTCCGAGATGTACGTTGTGTGGAGTCTGGTGGCCCTGAACCTGGTGTGGGTTGCGCTGGTCGTGGTATTATCACCGCTATCAACTTCTTAGAAGAAAACGGTGCTTACAAAGATGTTGATTTTGTAAGTTACGACGTTTTGGGTGACGTTGTGTGTGGTGGTTTCGCTATGCCTATCCGCGAAGGTAAGGCACAAGAAATCTACATCGTTACCTCTGGTGAAATGATGGCGATGTATGCAGCTAACAACATTGCTCGTGGTGTTCTCAAATATGCTCACACTGGCGGCGTGCGCTTGGGTGGTTTGATTTGTAATAGCCGTAACGTTGACCGGGAAATCGACTTAATCGAAACCTTGGCAAAACGTTTGAATACCCAAATGATTCACTACGTACCTCGTGACAACATTGTACAACACGCAGAATTGCGCCGGATGACTGTTAACGAGTACGCACCTGACAGCAATCAAAGTAACGAATATCGGACATTGGCTCAAAAGATCATTGACAACAAGAACCTCACTGTCCCCACCCCCATTGAGATGGAAGAGTTAGAAGAGTTGTTGATTGAATTCGGTATCCTTGAAAGCGACGAAAATACCGCAATGCTAGTTGGCAAAACTGCTACTGAAGCAGCAGTCTAAACTATTGCTAAGTAAATAATGGTCTAGGGTGGGCAGCAGCCTACCCTTTCCCCAATTTTTAGGCCAATACAGAATTTTCTAATTTCATATCACATAATTTTTGTCAAGCTCAATTTTAGACCAGTGAAATCAGGATCTGAAATTGAGCTAGCTTACTTGATATCAAATACCTTCTAATAGCCTTATTACAGCCTCCAATCAGCAGCATGGGCCAACTCACCAAATGGCACGAAGTTCAGCTAAAAGCATTTTCTCTCAAGGATTTGCGTTGATTTTAGTGCCATTCGTACTCAGTAATTACATAAAGATAGAAATACTTGATGTGATTACAACTAGAGTGGCAAGCATCAAGAAGCTGTATCTGAGCAAAACTACTCAAAATTACTGAAAAATCAATTCACGTAGGTAAAATTTATGGCGAATATCAACGGAACTAACATTAGCGATCGCCTTTATGGTACAACGAGCAATGACCTAATTAAGGGCTTTGCAGGTAATGACTTTTTAGATGGTAACGGCGGCAACGATACGCTAGATGGTAGCTCTGGTAATGATAGCCTGAATGCCACCTCTTCTAATGGAAACAATACTTTCAAGGGTGGAAGTGGGTCTGATTACTTAGATGTTACCTATTCTTCTGGCAATAACACTTTAGACGGTGGCTCTGGGAATGATACTCTTAGCGCTTTCTCTTCTAGTGGGAGCAATACCCTTGTAGGTGGAAGTAGTAATGATCATCTGAATGTTTCCTCTTCTTCTGGGAATAACATCCTTAGTGGGGATGCAGGAGATGACAACCTGTATGTTAATTACTCTACTGCCGAGAATAAAGTTTCAGGTGGAACTGGGGCTGATTCTTTTTCCGCCTCTGGAGTGCAGAGTAAAAATACCTTCAATGGCGACGATGGTAGTGACTCCTTCTATTTCACCCCATATACTGCCTTCTCTTCTTTAGTAACGCAAACAGTAGATGGTGGAACAGGTGATGATTACTTGTCTGTCAATTACAGAAGTTCTGCTACTCAGGGTACTACTGCAACTTTCGATACTACCACTAACCAAGGCTCGATTCATCTGGGTACGAATCAGATTAGCTACAAGAATATCGAACGATTACGTATCAATGGTACAGCTTACGATGATAATATTGTTGGGAGCAATGGCAACGATTACCTGTCTGGGGGGAATGGTGGCAATGATACCCTCAATGGTGGCGCTGGTGACGATACCTTAAATGTTGACTATTTACGAAGTAATAATCTGCTCTCTGGTGGCGATGGCAATGATTCTCTCTCTGCCTCTGGCTTCTCCTCCTCCGACGACTACTACAGCGCATTTGGGAATAACACCCTCAATGGTGGTGCTGGTGACGATACCTTAAATGTTGACTATTCACGAAGTGATAATCTGCTCTCTGGTGGCGATGGCAATGATTATCTCTCTGCCTCTGGCTACTTCTCCTCCTACTACTACTACTACAGCGCATTGGGGAATAACACCCTCAATGGTGGCGCCGGTGATGATTCCTTAAATGTTGACTATTCAAAAGGTGATAATCTGCTCTCTGGTGGCGATGGCAATGATTATCTCTCTGCCTCTGGCTCCTACGACTACAGCTCATTTGGGAATAACACCCTCAATGGTGGCGCTGGTGATGATTCCTTAAATGTTGACTATTCAAAAGGTGATAATCTGCTCTCTGGTGGCGATGACAATGATTCTCTCTCTGCCTCTGGCTCCGAGGGCGACAGGGTATTTGGGAATAACACCCTCAATGGTGGCGCTGGTGATGATTCCTTAAATGTTGACTATTCACAAGGTGATAATCTGCTCTCTGGTGGCGATGGCAATGATTCTCTCTCTGCCTCTGGCTCCTACGACTACAACTACAACAACTACTACTACAGCGCACTTGGGAATAACACCCTCAATGGTGGCGCTGGTGATGATTCCTTAAATGTTGACTATTCAGAAGGTGATAATCTGCTCTCTGGTGGCGATGGCAATGATTCTCTCTCTGCCTCTGGCTACTCCTCCCCCTACTACTACAGCGCATTGGGGAATAACACCCTCAATGGTGGCGCTGGTGACGATACCTTAAATATAAGCTATTCGACAGGTAATAACCTACTTGATGGTGGCGATGGTAACGATTATCTCTCTGCCTTTGGCGCAACTGGCAATAACACGCTCATCGGTGGTGATGGAGATGACACTCTCTATGGTGGTGTTGGCAATGATATTCTGACAGGTGGAAGCGGTAATAATATCCTCTATGGATATGAGGGTACTGATACCTTTACCTTCAATAATTATAGTGGTGGGGTTGATAGTCTTTTTGACTTCGATGCAACTAATGAACTCATTCAGGTATCTGCTACTGGTTTTGGTGGTGGGTTATTAGCAGGTTTACTTTCAGCTAATCAGTTTACTCTCGGAACATCTGCAACCACCAGCGATCAGCGATTTATCTTTGATAACATTACAGGTGCATTGTATTTTGACCAAGATGGTAGCACTAGTGGATTTACTCAGGTAAAAACTGCACAACTGTATAATGGAATGTCAATCACTGAAAACAATTTTCTAGTTGTCTAACTGCGCTGCGATCGCCTCAAGGAAAAGCCCTATATTTTAAAACTTCTAAGTTTTAACTTAAAACGTTAAATAATACATCATTTGGGCGATCGCATCCCCAGTTAATTCCAACCGCCGTTGGAAATCAGCTAAGTTGCGGTAAGGCCCGGCTGATTGGCGATTTTGCACCACTGCTTGCGCCAGAGACAAATCTATAAATGGAATTTGTGCTAATTTTTCAACGGTTGCTGTATTCGGGTTGACTAAATGTGTAGGATTTTCTAAAGATTCGTGGTCATAGTAAATAAAATTCAGCAGAGGCTTTAATGGCTCCAGGCGCGGCGCTGGCATACCCAAAGCCGCAGCAATATCTTCAATACAGTAAAATTTCACACCCGAACGCGAAAGTTCTACAAGCGATCGCGCTTGGTGAATTGACAAACCTGGTAGACGTAACCAATCGTCTACAGTCGCTTGATTTGCATCAATGCGAATCCCTAATTTAGCGGCTATCTGAATTTCTTCCCCAGATTGTAGACGATAATAGGGATCGTTGAGTAGCTTGGCACGGAGTTTTTGCAGCTTAGGGTTCAAAGGTAGCCAGTTATCCATGATCGTCGCTCACCTCAAGAAATCTGGTCTAGCAATTGGCGGCGCTTTTGCTCAAATTCATACTCTGAAATCAGTCCATCCTGACGCAGAGCATCTAATTCACGCATAGCCTCAGCGATCGCTCCTACCTGATTACTCACCCGTTGTGAGTTCTTTGCTGCTGACTTACCTAGATTAAAATTATGATCAAAAGCTTCTTCGTCTTGGGCTAAATACCAAACTCCCTCAATGGCACTAGCTACCTTGGGGATAGGTGTCCAGGAAAGCAACACATACAACACACCCCACAATGGCTGTCCCAGGTAGAATTTATGTAATCCTGAAATGGTCAGTGTGCCAGAAAAAGCTAAAATAGCGGCAACACTTCGGCTTTTGCGCTTAGTCAACATATTCCTAACAAATATAGCAATACCACAATTCCTACAATAAGATAGCCAAAAGGAGCAGAAACAATTTAAAACTTACAATTCCAAATGTTCGCGTAGCGTCTGGTAGAGTACAAAAGTAACTGATGCAGTTTCGGAAAATCAAATTTTTGGTGATTGGCAAAAAACTTTTTTAGTAAAAATGTACTATTGATTTGGATTTAATTTAGGATTGCTATATGCAGAAGCTCAAGACAAATAACTAGATCAGTTTTATCAGGTGAGGAAACAAATGAGTGTACTGAATTTAGCTAAATCAAAAAGAAGCCTCTCGCCTACCCGGAACGGGAGGCGATGACATGAATTTTTGGGCGATGATAGCGTAGCGGTAGCGAGTCATCGAGCGTCGAAGTCCCACCCCTGAACAATATTTGATTTCAATCAGATGGGTGATAGGGTGGGCGACGAATCGCCAAACTTTGAACTAGGGTTCTCAACGCTTCAGACATCGGTATATCTAAACTTTGTGCAAACTCCTTTAAAAGTCCTAATTCCCTATCGTTAAGCCTTGTTTCAACTCTATTTGTTCTAGACATAGTTACGACAATTCGTCGTAACTATGATATCCTCAAATAGTGCAGGTTTAATCAAATTAATAGCTAACTGCTTCCTGCACGCAGTAAAATTGAAAACTCAGAGTATGAGGTTCTACCCAGTAACTAGACTTCATTGAAGTCGCTTTCTGTGGGTAGGTGAAACTCTAACAGTACAAAGGTGATGAACATTTTGTATTGTTCAAGTCTGCGGAGGGGCATCTCGTAGACTCTAAACAAAGCTCAGTTAATGTCCGACGGGATACCAGGAGTCGCTGAGAAGCCCACACTGTATGTAGTGCTTGCAGTCAGTGTGGGAGTATGTCACTATACTTACAGATATCAGTCTTGTGGCTTTATTTACTCACTTTAGAGAAAGGAAAGGTTCTTAAGTCCTGACAATTCAGGTTATGTGGAAAAGTCCACCAAAAACCTAAACCCCTAACCCCCTTCTCGATGCGGGAATGGGGGAATTCTATTTCTCTCTCCTTAAAGGAAGAGAGAAATAGAAGAGAGGTTTTCCAGATGACCTGAATTGTCAGCTTAAGTCAAGTGTTGAAATTTCGGTAACAAACCGTACTAAAACCGAAGCTTCGTGACTAGATTACTTCCCTAGACTAAAATAAAAACAGAAGTAAAACTATTAAGCTACTGAGTCTGGGCGCTCAGTTTAATATAGGCAATATGGGATTCTTCGATTCGGAAATAGTTCAACAAGAAGCAAAACAGCTGTTTGAGGATTATCAAGCACTGACTAAGCTTGGCAACGGCTACGGAAAATTTGACCGCGATGGCAAAATGCTCTTTATTGAGCAAATGGAATCCATGATGGATCGGTATCGCGTCTTTATGAAGCGCTTCGAGTTATCAGAAGATTTCATGGCACAAATGACAGTAGAACAACTGAAAACGCAATTAGGTCAGTTCGGTGTCACCCCCCAACAAATGTTTGACCAAATGCACGTGACTTTAGAACGGATGAAAGCCGAGCTAGAAAAACAACCTTAGTCAATTTTAGATTTTGGATTTTAGATTTTGCGGAAAGTCGGAGCGCCGCCTGACGACGATCTGTTAGCGCAGCGTTAGCGACGCAGGAGCCTCACTTTCCAATACAGATTTTGGATTAATTGCCAATCCAAAATCCAAGTTGCGCTAGAAGCGAAAGGTACGACGCAAAATCCCAAATTATTGGGACTTAGGACGAGAAAACTGGGAAGTTGGCTTGAAGTTTTCTACTGGTACGTTCTTAAGTGCTTTCTCCATAAAATCTTTCCAGATGGGAGCAACCATACCGCCACCGGTTGCACGGCTAGCTAATTGTCTGTTGTCGTCCCTCCCCACCCATACAGCAGTGGTTAGTTGTGGCACAGTGCCAACAAACCAAATATCTTTTTCTGAGGAGGTTGTTCCTGTCTTACCTGCGGTTGGACGGCCTAGAGCAGCACCTTTACCAGTACCATTAGTAATTACTGTTCGCATCACATCGATAATGGCTGCTGATGCCCAAGGATCGAGAACCAACTGGGGTTTAGGGGTGTTATCTAGCAGCACATTACCACTACTATCGGTGACACGGGCAATTACAGTTGGTGGAGATTGCCAGCCATAATTAGCAAAGGTAGCATAGGCACTAGCCATTTCTAGAGGGGTGACACCAATTGCACCAAGAGGTAAGGAAGTCACAGGTTCCATTGGACTCATAATCCCCAAGGTACGGCAGGCTTCTATGACTCTATTCATCCCTACAGTCTTACCAATTTTGATCACGGGAATATTGCGCGACTGGGCTAAAGCTGTGCGGATTGACATAGCTCCGCTAAAACCTCCATCATAATTCCTGGGAAAGTACCAACCGTCACCATCTCGATAGCTAACTGGAGCATCTACCACCGTCGAGTCCGGCCCATATTTACCAGTAGCAAAAGCAGTATAATATACAAACGGTTTAAAAGAAGATCCTGGTTGCCTTAGAGCTTGAGTTGCACGATTGAATTCACTGGTCTTAGGATCTACACCACCTACCAATGCTTTAATAAAATGTGTGCGTGGATCAATTGCCACCAAGGCTATTTGATTCTTAGATAATCCCTGCCTTAGGAGTGATTTGTGCCACTTAGCGACAGTTTCTTCTGCCATGATTTGGAAGTTGGCATCAACTGTAGTTTGCACCCGCATCCCGCCTTTGAGTAGTGCTTCCCGCCCAAACTTCTTTGCTAACTCCTGGGCTACGGTATTGGTTACATAGGGTAGGGCACTACCTTGAAAGGATTTGATTCTACCAAGTTTGATTTCTTGTTTGAGGGCATCGTCGTACTCTGACTGGCTGATCCAGTTTAACTCCAGCATCCGTCCTAGCACTTCTTTTTGTTTCTGTTTTGCCAGCTTCCTGTTCAGAAACGGGCTGAATTCTTCAGGTGCTTGGATCAAACCCGCCATCATTGCCGATTCACCCAAGTTTAAATATTCTGCTGACTTATTAAAGTAACTCCGTGCTGCCGTTTGTACACCATAATTGTTATGACCCCAATAAACTTGATTGAGGTACATTTCTAAAATTTCGTCTTTATTGAGAATTTGCTCTAACCGAATTGCTAGCACCGCCTCTGCTAACTTCCGGGTAAAGGCACGTTTTTGAGATAAAAACAGGTTTTTTACCAATTGCATAGTAACAGTAGAGCCACCCTCTTTGACTCCACCTGCTACGGCGTTAACTACTATAGCCCGGCCAACACCAGTGGGGTTGATACCGTGGTGATCGTAGAAGTGGCTATCTTCACTTGCTAATACTGCCCGTTTTAAGTTCGGAGAAATTCTATCTAGCGGTACGACTTCCCGGTTGGCTTCCCCGTGAATACTCGTTAAGAGTTTGCCTTTAACGTCATAAATGTAAGTCGTTTCTGAGGGGAAGAAATTACGTAGCTGTCTCACATCTGGCAAATTACGGAAACTAATTGCTAAACCAACCAGTCCTCCGGCTACAATGGAACTTGTCAGCATGGTGATTGAGAGGAGAGTACCGCCAGTTACCTGACCGACTCCTTTCAAAAACTCAAAACCTGATGAAGCCTGACGTTGTGGCTGTTTGTTTTCAAAAGTCCTAGACGACGACACGGCGATTTCACTTCCTCACTTATAAATTTAACTGTAATTGATTAGGCGAAGCAAGGCGGTTATTTTTTTGCAATTATAGTAGTTTGGCCGATGAGAAAGCGGATAAATTGCAAGTGTTTATAACCAACTTAACTTCTAGTGTGCAAAACATAGCTAATAATGAGTCTCTTAAGATGACGCAAGATTTTGCTTGGCTGCGTCGTGGTGTAGTAGAAGTTTTTCCACAATCAGTTGATGTTAACAGCGAAAGTTTAGAAAAGCGCTTACTAACTACAAATCAACCTTTAAGGATCAAATTGGGGATTGACCCCACGGGTACTGATATACACCTTGGTCATAGCATACCAGTACGAAAACTGCGAGGATTTCAAGATGCAGGTCATACAGCAGTTTTAATTATCGGCGATTTTACAGCGCGTATTGGCGATCCAACTGGTAAATCTGAAGTGCGTCGTCAACTTACAGAAGCAGATGTCGCGCAAAATGCTCAGACTTATCTTGACCAAGTACGTCCTATCTTGGATTTTGACACACCGGGAAGACTAGAGGTGCGCTATAACTCCGAATGGCTCTCTGGGCTGAACTTAGAGAAAATTTTGGAGTTACTCTCCACGATGACGGTGGGGCAGATGTTGGCGAAGGAAGGATTTGCCGATCGCTATAAAAAAGAGAATCCGATTTTCATCCATGAGTTCCTCTACCCGTTAATGCAAGGTTTTGATTCAGTTGCAGTTGAGGCAGATGTGGAATTGGGAGGGACTGATCAGAAATTTAACATTGCTGTGGGTAGAGATTTGCAGCGCCATTTTGGTCAAAAGCCTCAGTTTGGGATGCTGCTGCCAATTTTGATTGGCACAGATGGCGTGCAAAAAATGTCTAAGTCTTTAGGTAATTATATTGGATTGTCCGAACACCCAGGACAAAAATATCAAAAGTTGCAAGGAGTTCCCGATCATCTGCTGTCACAGTATTTTGAACTTTTGACGGATTTACCTTTGGCTCAACTCCCAGAAAATCCCCGCGATCGCCAGACACTTTTAGCATGGGAAATTGTCAAGCAGTACCACGGTGAAACCGCAGCCCAAGAAGCGAAAGAAGCAGCCGAAAGCGGCGGTAAGGAAGGTGCTGTTCCAGAATTTTCTCTAGCTGGTGTGGAGCAATTTCCGACTAAGTTAGCGTATATTCTTAATGTCACTGGCTTGTGTAAAAGTACGGGAGAAGGGAAGCGGAAAATTCAGGAGGGGGGAGTGCGCTTAGATGGCGATCGCATTACCGATATTGATACTACTTTTGCTGATCCTGCTGAGTTACAAGGTAAGGTTTTACAAGTTGGGAAAAATAAGTTTGTGCGTTTAGTGCCTTAAATAGAGAATGGGGAATCGCAAATGAACGCAGAACAACGAGTTATAGTGCCTTTGGATGTGCCAGATCAAGAAAGTGCGATCGCTCTTATAGATCAACTTCCGCAAGTGGTTTGGTGGAAAGTAGGCTTAGAGTTGTTTACCAGTACTGGCCCGAAAATTCTGGAAGTGCTAAAGTCCCGACAAAAGCGCATTTTTCTAGATTTAAAGTTTCACGATATCCCCAACACGATCGCTGGTGCAAGTCGTAGTGCAGCTAATTACGGTGTGGATTTATTGACAATTCATGCTGCATCTGGTATCGAAGCTCTAAAAGCTGCAACCGAGGCGACACAAGAAGGGGCTGCCCAAGCGGGTGTAAAACCGCCTAAATTAATTGCCATTACTTTGTTAACGAGCATTTCTGCTAGACAGTTGGCATTTGATTTAAAGATTCCCCTAGAATTACCCGAATACGCCTTAGAAATGGCACTACTGGCTCAAGAGGCGGGATTAGATGGGGCAGTTTGTTCGCCCCAAGAAGTAGCACAGTTGCGGCAGACTTGTAAAGATGACTTTTTACTAGTTTGTCCGGGAGTTAGACCAACTTGGGCAGATAAAGATGATCAAAGGCGATCGCTTACCCCAGCCCAAGCAATTATTGCTGGTGCAGATTATCTAGTTATTGGGCGTCCCATCACTGCTGCTACTGAGCCAGAATTAGCCTGGAAGAGGATTTATGAAGAGTTAAACTAAAGATCAAATAACGCAAGAACTTACTACACTGAATTGGCAAGACAGCACGCTCATATTGCCAACATCAGGCAAGATACAACGACTAAAATGACCACTGACATAAGCTGGAAAGCTGCTGTCATTAGAATCGAGGATCTGAACGTATCGGGCATGAAAGAAAACCACAAATTAGCTAGGGCTGTGAGTAATAATTGCTTTTACGAGATTCGTAGGCAGTTGACTTATAAACAACCCTTTTATGCCACTAGAGTTGAGTTGGTTGATAGATGGTTTCCTAGTTCTAAGATGTGTTCCAAGTGTGGACACATTCAACCGATGGGGTTGAGTGAGCGTGTTTATAATTGCGGTGGTTGTGGTCATGTTCAAGACCGCAATGAAAATGCGTCTGTGAACTTAATGAATGCACCCATACATAAAGTACGGTTGGCTTGACCGAAACTTAACGCCTCTGGACAAGAAGATGCCGACATCCTTGGTTGAAGGGGGAAGAAATCTCTGTTCTTAGCTTTGACTAAGTTTAGGTAAGTATTTTTAAGCAGTTAACCACAGTGACATGAAGCTAAGAGTCAGTGAAAAACTGGGGCATAGGGTATCTGATAATTCAGGTCATGTAGAAAAGCCCACGATTAACCTAACCCACTTCTGGACACGGAAAAGAGGAAAATTCAAAGTCTCTCTCCTAAAAGGAGAGAGATTTAGAGAGAGGTTTTCCAGATACCGTCAAAAGTCAGATGGAGTGCAGAGTGTAGGGGAAAAAAATCTTGCCTCTTCGCTCACCAAGAAAAATTATAGTTGCCTTTTAGCTTGTGGCTTCTGGGTTTTAGTGTCAAATAGCCTTGTTTACCCAGCGTTCTCGACAAACTTCACCTCTAAACCGCCGCCAACAGAAAGAGAAAATGTCAATACGGAGGTGAAGTCTTTATGTTCTGAGCAAAATTTAGAAACATTTACTATACAGCTACTGCAAGATTTACCTAGTTATACCAATCGCGCTAGTCAACGCGCCCGCCGCCTCAGTAGAAGTAGTGATATTTACAGTTATATACTAGTGGCAGGAAAACCTGAGTTTGCTCCTCTGCCCCTTAACCTTGAAGAATATAGTGCAGATGCCCCTAAAAGTACTGCATCAGGAGTTGAGCAAGTTTTCTTTACTACCTTGGAGCGGCAATACATCGGAAAGAAAGCGGTAGAATTGCAGCAATTCCACTGGCTATTGTTGACTAAAACTAAAAGTGGTTGGCGACTAGTGATGATGTTTTCTCAAACTGGTTCTCATTCAGCACAGCAGCCACTATCCCCGCCACGCGATAGTAGTAACGGTACTGTTGCCCAAGGGGTTAAAACTTGGTTGCGCGATTGTCAAGCTGGAAGTGTAAGTAGGTTGGCGCAATTAAAGTGAACTGGCTAAGGGTGTCATTTGTCATTTGTCATTTGTCATTTGTTATTTGTCATTAGTAAGGGTTTTAAGCTTATTTACGTTTCGTAACATACTTAAGCTTTTTCGCACTATCGTACTTATAGTAGTTGTATCAGTTTTTCATTATTTTGCGTAAGTCCTGGTTTTGATCAACAAGCTCAAAGGCTTTATTGATATTGATATAAGTTTTATCGCGATGTCTACGACGGGCTACGCCTACGCTTATTTGGATGCAATACACTACCCCACTAGCTTGTATCAGTGGAATTGCACATATGTCTTTAGGAAGATATTGATGAAATATAGCTGATAAATAGCTAAAAAAAGCAGACATTATTTAAAAACGAAGACTGGCTTGAATTTAAGCGTTGTAACTCCCATTTTTTGACGATAACATGAGGATAAGTTTATTTTTAGCTTCCCAAGCCGCGTTTAGAGTCAGTTTTTTTTATGGACATTCAGTTAATCAACATTGGCTTTGGTAACATCGTGTCTGCCAACCGAGTAGTTGCCATTGTCAGTCCAGAGTCTGCCCCAATCAAGCGGATTATTACCGATGCACGGGACAGAGGTCAGCTGGTTGATGCAACTTACGGTCGTCGGACTAGAGCTGTTATTATCACCGATTCCAGCCACGTAATTCTGTCAGCGATTCAGCCGGAAACAGTAGCGAATCGCTTTGTGATTTCCCGCGATCATCAAACTGTAGATAATTGACTAGTATTGTCATTGGTCATTGGTCATTGGTCATTGGTCATTAGTAAGGGTTTTAAGCTTATTTACGTTTTGCAACATACTTGGGTTTTTTCGCACCAACGTACTTACTAACACTCGGATTTCTCACAAAGATTTAAACGACTAACCCAAAAGGTTTATGCCACTTAGACTTGAGATAAAATACCTCGTTCACTATAGTGTTGTGATTCGTGCAGTGTCTAAAACGCTCAAAATCTAGAGCTTTAATAAAGGTTTAGCCACTAGTGGACTTGGCCAGGAACACAAGACTAATGAATAATATCTATTGATTGATTCACAGGTTGAAGGGATGATGCCAGTTTTACCCATCCAGAATAGTGCTACTACCGAAGAATGCTTACATTTAGGCAGGTTGATTGTCTTAACTGGCCCCAGTGGGGTCGGTAAAGGTACTTTAATGCGATCGCTCCTAGAGCGTCATCCAGAACTCTATTATTCTGTATCCGTGACGACTCGTTCTCCCCGTCCAGGGGAAATCGATGGCAAAAGTTACTATTTTATCAGCCGCACAAAGTTTGAACAATTAGTTGCTGAAGGCGAATTTTTAGAATGGGCAGAATTTGCTGGTAACTGTTACGGCACACCCCGTGAAGCTGTACTTAACCAAATTCATTCCGGTAAGTTGGTGGTGCTGGAAATTGAACTAGAAGGGGCAAGACAAATTCGTGCTTCCTTCCCCAGTGCCCTGAGCATTTTTATTTTACCGCCTACTTTTGATGAATTGGAGAAACGGATACGCTCTCGTGCCCAAGACTCTGAAGAGGCGATCGCCCGTCGTCTGCTTTGCGCCCAAAAAGAAATTCAAGCCGCAGATGAATTTGATATTCAAATCGTTAATGACGATTTTGAAACTGCTTTAAATGACATTGAAGCAGTTTTGTTTAAATAAGTTAAAAGTGAGGAGTTAAAAGTTATGAATTTAAACTCCTAACTCCTAACTCCTAACTCCTAACTCCTACTAATTAACCAAATAGACCTTGAATTAGTGCAAAATTACTAGTCAAAAAGTAAGCAACTACTGCACCACCAATACCACCAATCAAGAAAGAACTGGCGAAGTTGTTCCAGCTTTCTTTAGAGTTAAAAGCATCCATCGGAGGATTGGGTACGGTAACACTAGCAAGTGCTTTCCCAGGATTGCTATTGGCATACAGGGATAGACAAGCGGTAAGAACAACAACCAAGCCGATACCTCCCAGCAACCCAGCTAAGTTAGCGTTAGCTGTGTCCCGCAGTGGCCCCAATTTGGCAAAGGGGCCAAATAGCAAGTAACCATGAGCCATACCAACTTCTAAACCGCGTCTAGCAGGAGCCAGACCGGGGCGATAGGCAGGTAAGTTATTAATAAACCACTTAATCAAGGGAAAAGAATTAACCGGGGTTTCTAGATTCCCTAGCTGTGGATCCCCGAATGCGGGAAAAACAACTTCCCGATTTCTGGGATCGCTGGGAAGATTCTTTGATGCATCTACTGCTTGTGCCATATTTTATGTTCGCCTCTAAATTAAAATGGTGGCATTTTCATATTAATAATATTTGTCGCTAAAGATGTTTTTTAGCTAAGAAGTTTAGAAAAATTAATTTAGTGAGTTGAAAGTTGTGAAACTCGCGATCTGTAAACAGAATCACGAGTTTCAGAAAACTATTTTTGCTGACTATTTTGGTGATAATTCTGCCTCAATAAGCTGAATACATCAACTACACAATATTAGGCAAAAAACAAGACATTGATTGAACTGTCCTCAATTCCAACTCACACTTATGGCATTGGGTGGAAAAGTAGGTCGGGGAAAAAGCGGTTGAATTCAATCAAGATCCCGGCGGTGATGGTCAGCCAGATCGTAGCTGCCACGGGCGCTGTGGAAATGAATTTAATCAAATAAGCTGATTGGTCGCCTTTGTCTGCCATGAATTTAGTCTCCAAAACAAATGAATTAGTTAAGCTGATCTAGCGTGGGGAAACAGGGATTTCTGAATCCTTGGCTGTTAATTTGCCAGAGAGAAGTTCTTGGACTGCTGCTGCTGGCCAAGCAAAGCCTGACGCCATTAAGGGTAATGCCAAACCAAGATCGATTTGGATTTCTTTGAGTTCAGTGTCAGATTCCTTTTTGATCGCTTGCAGATAGGCACGACCTACCCAACCAATCCAACCAGTAATATATAGAAACAGAATGCTAGGGATCAAAAAGTCACCAGCACGATCTAGACGACCATCAACAATCAAGTGAGGATAACCCTCAGGGCCGCACAGCGCCTGAGAATAACGCTCAAACCGCTTTTTCCCAGATTGGGGATCGGCAGTCGTATTACGGGCATTAGCTGCTAGCTCTTGAAAAGCGGGATTGTCCTTGCACGGTGTCAAGTTAGCCCCTAAAGCTTGTGCTGGGGGGGCAAAATTGAACCAAAGACAGATCGCTAACATCAAAGCAAACAATCGTCGCATAGAGTTGTTTCCTTTTATTACAAAACAAAGAGTTTCTTGTACAAAACGAAGCGGCTTGTACGGTTTGTTTATTTGCATAACTAGGAAGTCATCATACTCTTGGGTGGGAACCGAGTAAAGTTTAAGTAAATAAAAGTTAAAGCTTCTCAACCAAAATCGAGCGTTGAATGCCCAAAAAGAAGTGCCAAGTATCAGAATTGTTGTTGTAGGGTAGTAAAGAAGCAAGATTTTCTCTCTATTATTCAGGACTCCAGACTCCGCACTCAGTACTCATTACTCTCAATGGCAACCGTTTTAGCAATAGAAACCAGCTGTGATGAAACTGCCGTCGCAATTGTTAACAATCGTAAAGTTTGCAGCAGTATTGTCGCCTCGCAAATTTTAGTCCATCAGCAGTACGGTGGAGTAGTACCAGAAGTTGCGTCTCGCCAGCACTTGGAAACGATAAATGTTGCGATCGCACAAGCTCTAGAACAAGCCCAACTAAACTGGGGAAAAATTGACGCAATTGCTGCCACTTGTGCCCCTGGACTTGTGGGAGCGCTGTTGGTGGGGTTAACTGCTGCCAAAACCCTGGCAATGGTACACAACAAGCCATTTTTGGGAGTTCATCACCTCGAAGGTCACATTTACGCAACTTACTTGAGCGAATCAACTTTAAATCCCCCTTTCCTTAGCTTACTGGTTTCAGGCGGACATACAAGCTTGATTTATGTCAAAGATTGTGGTACATACGAAACTTTAGGACAAACTCGTGATGATGCTGCGGGTGAAGCCTTTGATAAAGTGGCGCGATTGTTAAAGCTGGGTTATCCGGGTGGGCCAGTGATTGACAAGTTAGCGCAGCAGGGGAATCCTCAAGCCTTTGCCCTACCAGAAGGAAGAGTTTCTGTACCTGGTGGGGGGGTTCATCGTTATGATACGAGTTTTAGTGGGTTAAAAACGGCTGTATTGCGTTTAGTGCAGCAGTTAGAGAAAGATGGAGGACAAGTGCCAGTAGCAGATGTAGCAGCTAGCTTTCAGGATACTGTAGCGCGATCGCTAACCAAAAGAGCGATCGCCTGTGCCCTTGACTATGGTCTAGATACAATTGCCATTGGTGGCGGCGTAGCAGCTAATAGCGGGTTGAGAAAAAACCTCCAAGCCGCCGCCATTGAACATAATCTACGCGTCCTATTCCCACCTCTAAAATTCTGTACCGATAACGCCGCTATGATCGGCTGTGCCGCAGCTGACCATCTATCCCGTGGTCATACATCCCCTCTGACACTAGGCGTTGAGTCTAGGTTAGCCCTTACTCAGGTGATGAAGTTGTATCATTTTGAGTAGTCATTGGTCATTTGTCATTTGTTATTTGTCAGTTGTTATTTGTTATTTGTCACCACCAATGCGCCATGGCCGATGCCCAATGCCCTTTAGCTATTGACTATCGCTCGGATGTGATCAGCCACAGCATCCGGCTGCTCGAGCATAGCCAGGTGTCCGCAATTAGGAATTTCTAAAACATTATCACCACAGTATTGGAACAGTCTGTGAAAGCTAGCTAAATGGCGCACATACTTGGGTTCCATAACCTTGTCTTCCGCACCAGCTAAAAAATAAACTGGCTGCTTGAGTTGGGATACTAGCTCAGGTAAACGATTGATTTCTTCTTCGGTTGTGGAGTCTAACAAAGTTCCCAGAGCCGCTTCTGGGTCAGCCACTACAAAATCTATTACCCTCTGACGTGCCCAATAGCGCTCCAAAGGACGAGCTACACTCGCTCTGGTAAACAGTAAATCAATCAAAGGCACTTGGGACAGCCAGCGCGGGCGAACTTGCAAAAATTTCTGACCCGCCGAGCGAAACTGCTCAAAGGCTTCTTTAAGGTAAATACCACCGCCAGCGTTGATACAAATAACTCCCTTAACACATTCAGGTATTTGATCTGCTCCCCAAAGAGCGATCGTACCTCCCAATGAGTGACCAATTAGCCAAGCACTGGTAATATTCAACTGTTTCAGGAGAATTGCTAAATCCTGAGCATAGGCAGCAGGAGTATAAAGAGAATCGATTGATGAGCCAACCGCATTACTAGAGATGGGTGGTGTCAGGCTCAAAGACGTTTGTGTCCGACTAGAATCGGTTTTTACCTGGGACTGGGATTCACCAAAACCCCGCAAATCATAGGAAAGGCACTGCAAATCATCTGATAGGCGGGAAATCACAGGTTGCCAATATCCACGGCTATTGAGCCAACCGTGGATAAATACTAAAGCATGGGGGCAGGAAGTGGGAGCCGTTAGCTCGTATGCGTGTGGAACGCCCAAGATTTCGATAGTTGCCATACTTATATCGTACCCTTAAGAGCGGGTGCGACTAAATACGAAGTTAGAAGTTAGGAGTTATGAGTTAGGAGTTGTTAATTTTTAACTCCTCACTTTTTTCATTTACCCAGCAACCTCTGTCGCACTCCTTCAGCAATTTTGTGACCCAGATATTCCGGAATGAGGCTTTCATTTGGCCCCAATAAGTAGAGAATTAGGCGTGTACGTCCGCGCCAAACCAGTAAATTGGCATTGACTACCAGAAGGTCTTCCTGCCAGATAGCGTACATCACTTTGTAGAAT
>NZ_JAIVFV010000112.1 GCF_020829445.1 Nostoc sp. CHAB 5836 | reverse complement strand
TTGATAAACGTAATGAAGAATTTACCAGAAAATTAATACTTACAGCCGACCAATGATTTAAGGAATCCATTGAGGAAGGGAAGAAAGCTTTAAATATAAAAGGTTTAGAATTGTCTGATTTGTCAAAGGAATTTGATAAGCGTAACGAAGAACTTACCCAAATAAAATCTGATTTGGCTACCGTCAAAAGTGAGCTTAAAAGCAATATAAATGACATTACTAAAATTGATACTAAATTAAAAGAACAAACAAAAGTGAATGAGCAAGCATTACCAAAACTTGACCAAATACTCGGAATACTCCCTTTAATCCCAGCAAGAGCAGCAGACGCGATTAAGCCAAGTATCCCCACTATTCCTCAGATAGAAACTGCCACGGGCACAGCAATGTGCAACAACTTAAAAACAGGTTGCGGTAAAAACGCGATTAACGATGCAGTGAGCAATGTTACAGGGAATGCTAACACTAACGCTGCTAATATACTCGGTGCTGTTAACGCTGTAGGGCAAGGTGCTGATTTGGCGTTACTTGGTGTAATCAATAGCAAATTAGGAGATCAACTCCCTGGGGGTATTGGCGGTAAATTGTCTCGCTTTGCAGAATGGGCACATCTAGATCGTGCCCTAAATATTATGAATCTGGCTGCTAATATTCATAATGGTGCAATGCTATCCAATAATCTTGGACAAACACTATTAAGTGTCATTGGAAATCTTCTTAGTATTGTGGGATTAAAAGACGCTGAAGGGCAAGCATTTGATATTGGAAGCATTATCAGCAAGGGGATTGAAGGGCTAATAAAAGGTGCAATTGGTGAAGAGAATTATCAAACACTTGATGCTAACTGGAAACGAGCAAACCGGATTTATCAAGCTGCTGCTAATTTGCTTAATTCAATTCAATCACTTAGTGCTTCTATCCTTAGTGCCCTAGAAGTTATCGGGCAATGGAATGCAAAAGTAGCTAACTCATTAAAACGCTTTGGAGTTGTGGGAGAAAAAGCTTACTCGTGGATGAATCCAAATGTTAACTTCCAAAATAAATACTTCACTGCTCTTGAAAACGCTACTAATGTTATCTCTCAGGTAGACCAGGTGGCGTCTGAAGTTTTATCAATTAAAGAAACAGTTGGACAGATTGTAGAGCAGAAAAAAGAACTTGATGACTCTTTAAAAGAAACTGATGCTAGCAAACAGAAAGCTGAACTCCCAGAAGCAGCGAAAGTAGCACAGAAAGAAACTGAATCCAAAGCAGCTAGTGCAGGTTTACCCCTAGCTGAAAATGACAAAGAACCAGATGAGGATAATAATTAATGGTTGCTCAATTTCCACAAACTACAACAACACCAGCAAAGAATCTCACACCTCAAATCAAAGTAGATGTGAAAACTTTTACTGAAGGTATTGCCCGAATAAGTGAGCCAGGAACCCAAAGAAATTATCGAATGTGTGGTATTGATATTGTCGTAAGCAATGTCAATAAAAGCCTAGCTGTGGCAACATTTTCAAGAGTCTTTACCTATGCACAGTCGCTAGCCAATAACGATATCAATCCAACACCAAATGTTAACGCCAATCCAGTAGAAGCCGGGGCTAATTTGCTTCAAGCTAAACCAGAAACAGGCATAACGCTATCTATAGACTCAACAGAATTAATGTCAGTGTGTGCTTTGACGTTGAGTATTGCTAATCTCCGATTAGATTACATGGATGAGTATTTCAATAGCACACTAGCTTATTTAACAAATGCAATTGCTAATGATTTAAATCCTTAATATGCCGTTACCGACTAATTTTAGTGAGTTTGAACACCTTCAAGATTTGATTAGGCTTGAACACAACAAAGCTGTTAGAGCATATTTCAAAAATCAAGATGATGATGATATCTCTACCCCAAAAGCGAGTCTAAAACACGCTTGCCTAATCAAGGATGAAGATACCGCAGCGATGACTCAAATGAGGCTGTGGTTGTTTGAAGTTACTATTGGCCATGCTCAATCATTACAAACTCCTGTTTATGGGATTCCGGTAACAGAGTTACAACGAGACTTTAAGTTTCGACCACAAATCAAGCTTTATTTTAAAGAACCTTATAGTTTTGAAAAACATCAGGATGGTACAGAACAGGTACGTGGTGAAATTAGCTTTCGCATTATGAATAAAACGTCTGAAACTATATCAAGGGCTGATGCTGTTGAATATGCTCGTGAAATCAAGGCAGAATTTGCTACGCCTCCACTAATTTGGAAGAAAGGTAAATATAAATGCACCTATATAGATTTAGATAATGGGTTTGATTTACGCTTGCTGTCTTTGTCTAAAGCTGAAGGTGAATCTACGGTTAAATCAGTTTTAAAAATATTAGACAAAACTTAGAGCGACAATAATTTTCAATTTATAGAAAATACTAAAGAATTTCCCACTGTTCCAGGGACACATCGTGTATATGGCAGACAAGTGAAAAAATTTCGGCAACGTCCAACTGCTGACGTGAAATTTACCCACGCACAATTGCTTATTCCTGGACAAATAAAACCCGTCAATCTGGTAGGGCTAAACGGACGACTCAGAAGCGCTATCGAAAACGTCACGGCTTCTTGAGGATTGAAATTCCTTGTAATTCTTTTTCGGGAAGTATACTTGTCACTGGTTTAATTCTTCCTTAAACAGGGTGCTAGTTTGGATTGAGTTCAGTAGTGACTTTGTAGGAATTTAGACCAGATGGGAAGATATGGTGACATTCAGCGCGGTAAAGAGCTAAACGAAGCTTTAACCAAACTACGCGCATGGGAAGATAAGTCTCGTGCAGAAAAGCAAGCATTATATAAGGCACAACGCGGTAGCTCTGTAAAAGTTAACGCTAACCGTGTCAAAGGTTATGTAGAATCTTTTGGACTGGCAGGGCGTATTTATCTCCCAGTCAAACTGCTTTCAGGAACTCAAACAGCTAACTCCACACTAATAGGTATAGTTCGGGAGGCTGCCGAAACTACTGGTAGGACTCATGCTTTAGATTTTACTTTACCTACTGGCGGAATTAAGCTTGATGGTTTGAGTGGCTATCGCCCAGCCCGGCTATCACTAACCGATCGAGGTGCAGTAGTTGCTGACAATAAATCACGTATTACTGACGATGAGTACAAACGCTACGACAATAAAACCGTCTCGTCTCCTTTTGGATCTCAATCGGCAGGTGATGAACTTTATACAGCTGCTGTCACAGCAATAAGTAACATTCAAGCTATCGAAACTTTCCTGGGAACAGAAGGTAATCGAATTGCATTCACTCCAGAAGTTCTCTAATGAGCAATATTTTATTACTGCCTGAAGATTACCGAGATTTGCTGATGGTATCGGCTGGTAACGAACGAGATATCGCTGGGATGCTTACTATTAACCAAGCTTCATCTGATTGGCTAGTAGGCAACCTGGATACAGGTACTTATTTTGATGTACTAGATAATTTTGGGATAGAGCCATTTTTGCACATCAATCCTGTAGAAGATTTAGCCTTTAATCAGATTATTAGGTTAGACCTTTTGACATGAGGGAATTACAACTTGGTAATTCTAGTAATTGGGAAACAATACACAATTCGTCTATAGATGCGGTACAAATAGCTAAAGTTGGGGGCGGATATAAATCTGTCCCCATTCCTGAAATATCTATTGCTTTGTTGCTGGATGTTTTTGTTTTAGCAATTCTGGTTTCTACCAATGTCCCCGAAGGCAGAAATTGGAAGTTTGCGGGTAATGTTAGGCAGAAAGTTAGTACTGGTATTGTTTTTGGTGGTTCTCAAGATGCCAGTTTTAATAGAAGGTACGCTCTATTTTTGGACAAAATAAATCTTGTAGTTTTCCCGCCAATATCTACTAATTACGGTTGCATGAGGTACTGGCAAATGTTTGCATAAAGACAAAATGCCGATTGATAGAATTTTCAGGAGAATCAGACCATGTTCACCTATTGGTAGATTTCCATCCTGATAATAATTTATCAGCGTTAGTGGGGAGCCTTAAGTCAGCCTCTAGTAGAATTATTCAAAAAGAATTCACGGAACATTTAGCAACTTTCTATAAAAAACCTGTTCTTTGGTCTAGCTCTTATTACGTTGCTTCAACTGGTGGCGCACCGATTGAAAAAGTAAGACAGTACATCAAATCTCAAGAAGTGCCTACAAATTGATTGGGGATTCGTCATACATCTGGTATTTGTTCTTGCCTATCTTGAAATCAATTCCAGATGCAATCCTCATCCCCCGCTCCCTATCCCCACCCTATGAGTACATTGAGGGTGGGGACTTCCGCGATACGTTAAAAGTCTAGACACTCGGCACTGACTATAGCGCTTCTCGGTTGAGTCCAATACAGACCTAACCCCCAGCCCCTTCCCTACTAGCGTTGGGGAGCAAGATTCAAAGCCTCTCTCCTTTTAGGAGAGAGGAATAGAAGTGAGGTCAGAGTGTATTGGATCCACGCGAGAACCGCTATATTTCTCAATGGCACAGAAAGTTACTTTAAAAAACATCCTCTTAGCAAAAATGACTAACTCAGTACCAAGTCGCTTGGGCGAACTCGCCAACCTGTTTTTTAAACTAGGCATCATCGGCTTTGGGGGCCCGGTTGCCCATATCGCCATGATTGAAGATGAAGTGGTTAAGCGGCGTCAGTGGTTGACAAGGCAGCATTTTCTGGATTTGCTGGGTGCAACTAACCTAATTCCTGGGCCAAATTCCACGGAAATGGCTATTCATATAGGATACATTTATGCGGGGTGGTTAGGACTAATTGTGTCAGGCGTTTGTTTTATCTTACCTGCGGTTCTAATTACTGGTGCGTTTGCTTGGGTTTATGTTGCCTACGGCACTCTACCCCAAGTTGCTCCCTTACTTTATGGCATTAAACCGGCTGTTTTAGCAATCATTCTTAATGCTCTCTGGGGCTTGGCAAAAAAGGCTGTAAAAACTCGCAAATTGCTAGTCATTGCTTTCGCTGTGGCATTACTGACATTATTATTCAAATTAAATGAAGTAATTGCCCTATTAATTGGGGGATTGCTGGGTATGGTTTGGTTACATTCTAGTGAAAAAAACGACAAACCAGAAGATCAAGTCAACTTTCTGATTGCTAGTCTCAGCACAGGTGCGACTTTCAAGGCATCAGCAGCTATTGCTGCATCAGTAGCAACTGCATCTACAGCAACCAATGTTTCTTTATGGCAGTTAGGCTGGTTTTTTCTCAAAGTCGGTAGTGTCTTGTTTGGCGGTGGCTATTTGTTGGTGGCTTTTCTCCAAGGGGGATTGGTTCAAGAATATGGCTGGGTGACACAACAGCAGTTATTAGATGCGATCGCAATTGGTCAATTTACTCCTGGGCCAGTACTTTCCACTGCTACCTTTATTGGTTATATCATCGCCGACATACCTGGCGCAATTGTTGCCACCATCGGAATTTTTCTACCTTCTTTTGTTTTTGTTGCTGCCCTAAATCCCCTAATCCCACGCTTACGGGCCTCTTCTTGGACGAGAGCATTTTTGGATGCTGTGAATGTTAGTGCTGTTGCACTGATGGTTGTTACAACTCTGCAACTGGGGACAGCCATCTTAATATTACCACAAGCCCCATTTGTGGATTTTCTCAGCTGTGCGATCGCGATCGTGTCAGCCATTTTAGCTATTCACTTTCGCATCAATGCTGCATGGCTAGTCTTTGGTAGCGCTTTAATTGCATGGGGTGCTTCACTCTTGGGCTACACTCGATGAAAAACTCATCCCAAGAGTGGGTGGAGTTTTTGGGCACGGGGAAGAAGTTAGCAATGCCCAATTCCCTGTTCGCCCCAAGCGGCGGTGAAAATCATTGCTCCCATTTTAAGTACGTTGGTGCGAAAAAACCCAAGTATGTTACGAAACGTAAATAAGCTTAAAACCCTTACTAATGACTAATAGACATCTCCAGAATGTAGAGACGTAGCACTGCTACATCTCTACATGGGTTCTCGGTAACGCATATTTAATTTCACCAGATGTCTAATGACTAATGACAGCCTTAGCTAGTTAGCTTTAATTGCGCCGACCTACTCATAGCAGTCTTAAATCATTTGTGAAAATATCTATTTTTTATCTACATCTTCAAAGTCTGTTATCGCACAAGCAAATTCTCTAAAAGCTGTTTTAATCAGAACCTCTTTCGTTCCCCTTTCCAGCGAAGAATTGCGTATGAGGTCTGTTAACTCTATGAACAATAGAGAAAACATAAAACGATCTTGGCGGTCAACTTGTTTCAAGCAAGACGATATAAACTGATAAAGCTCTGTTTTTCTCGGTTTGGTTTGTTCTTCCCATATTTGTAACCCAAGCCGCAAGGTTCTCAAGCGGATTTCATTACTATTGAAGGACGCGTCTTTGTAGCGGATTGATACGCGTTGGGGTATTTCCATGAGTTTTAGCTATACATATTCAATGTAAAGTAATTATTCACTTATATTTTGCCTTAACCGGAAAAATCTGATATTTAGTTAGGACTCAATAGGGTTCGGTTAAGACTAAAAATAAAAGTGTGTAGGTTGGGTTGAGGAACGAAACCCAACCTACGCAAATTTATTTTTACGGCTTAACCCAAGGGTATTGGGAGAGGGGTTTGGGGAGAGGTCTCCCGACTTGTGTATACACGGTAGCAATTTATCGAGGGGGTGAGAGGGGCAAAAGGCTACATCAATTTAGAGGATACCCCAGAAATGGAGTAAGCCTTGACCAGAAAAAGCTTCAATCAAAATCGCAGATAGAAAACCAATCATTGCAAGACGACCGTTCCAATTTTCACTCTGAGGAGTGAAGCCAAAACGCACAGCATTGGGATCTTCTGAAACAATAGGCGCAGGATTCTTAAAACCCGACATGAGCATAACTCCAAAGTTCAAGTGTTGTCGCAGTTGCAACTGTCTGTAAAGTAATGTAACAGATGTTTAAAAAAATGCAACAGTAAGTCAACTGCCACACCCACTCTTGGGATGTGGCTTGTAACTAGGAAAAGGAATTTCCTGAAACATACGGGGTATTGACTGACCCCTGCTCCTCCGTCCCGTGGGTAGAGGAGAGAATATAGTCATCACGGACATTCCTAGAAGCATTAAGATCCGCATGAGTCTGATGTCCACAGTTTTTGCACTGGAACCTAGACTTATTACGATTTGTCCTCTTAATATGCTTGCAAACATTGCACTTCTGGGAAGTGTATCTAGGGTCTTGGTGAACTACTCGTTTCCCTAAAGCTTCTGCTTTGTAAGCCAAGAACTGCTCTTGCTGGAAAAATGCCCAGCTAGCCAACCATTTATTCATTTTCTTGCCGCGTCGCTGGGTGCGAATGCTGGACAAGTCTTCAAGCACAAAAACCGCTACATCTGGTTGGCTGGCTATCTTCTTACTTACACAATGATTCGTGTCCAACATGAACCGCTTCTCGCGGAAAGACATCGATTTTAAACGACGTTTAGAACTGCGAGTGCCTTTTTGTTGGAGCTGACGACGATTGAATAAGTAGCGTCTTTGAGTGCTTCTAATTTGGGAACTTGAAAAGAATTGTCCATCAGAAGTTACCGCTTGATGGTAAAGTCCTCGGTCAATTCCTTGAATTTTCCCATTAATTTCTTGAGGGTTTTCTGACTCAAAAACCAGTCGTACCCAGAACTGTTTTAAGTGCTTTGAGTAAGTTAAAGTTGCACCACAAAAGTCCCAAGTTTCAAAAACTTGTTTGAAATAATCAGGGATTTCTAGGATTAATTTAACTCGCTTACCAATACAGGATAAGGTTAATTGATGACCACGCAAAGTCATAGTGCGCTTATCATATCTCAATCCTGATGTTGGTTTTTTCCTGGGGACACGTTTAAATTTAGTGGCTTTAATTGCCTCTAGCGCATTATCCCTAACTGTTTGTAACAACGCAGAAGGCACACTCGGATATTGTAACCGCAGCATAGCGTACAAATCTTTGTGTGCCTTGTTTTTGTTGAATGTTTTGTTCTCTATAGCCCAGTCAATATGTGCATTGAATATTGATGCACACTGATTCATTAGATTCAAAAATCTTTCATCTGGTAAATTGACTGGGATAGAGACGGTTCGTTTCATTTTGAAATTCCTTCAACGAATTAAAGAACTGGCTAAATCCCACGGTTTAATCATATCTTCTCTTATTTCAACATCCGTTAAGACCCCTGAGAGATTAGACAAGGAGCTAGAAACCTCGTTTTGATGTTTCAAAACAAAAGTTGTTGACCCAGCTTCCCTGGTAAACCCAGGGCTATTTCATTTATTGTTCTAACATTTGGAAGAATCGGGTAAAGTAATCTGGAAAGGTTTTCGCTGTACAACCAGGATCTTTAATTACAATCCCTGGAACCTTCAAGCCAGTGACAGCAAAGGCCATTGCCATTCGATGATCGTGATAGGTTTCAATCGCCGCCGGGGTAATAGGGCTAGGCTCAATTCTGAGTTGATCTGCGAATTCTTCAACCTTGACTCCTAGCCGACGCAACTCTGTCACCACAGCCCGAATTCGATCAGTTTCCTTATATCGAATATGTTCTACATTACGAATAGTAATTGGTGAACTGGCAAAGGGCGCGATCGCTGCTAATGTTTGCACCAAATCTGATATATCATTCATATCAATGTCGATGCCTTGCAATTGCTTCGGCCCCGTCACTTCGGTGTAATCATCAGAGTCATTAATTTGGCAACCCATCTGTTCTAAAACGTTCAGCCACAAAATATCACCCTGACAGGATTGTTTGGTCAAATGTTTGACGCGCACCCGTCCACCCGTGACGGCGGCGGCGGCAAAAAAGTAAGAGGCATTTGACGCATCAGGTTCTACTGTGTAATGTCGAGCTTGGTAACGTTGACCGGCTTTGATGTGAAATTGATTATCGCCGATTTGAATTACCTCCACCCCAAAATCTGCCATCAGACGACAGGTCATTTTAACGTAAGATTGAGAAACCAGTGTCCCCTCAACTTCAATGCTCGTATCCTGTTGAGCATAAGGGGCAATCATCAGCAATGCCGAAAGTTGCTGACTTGTTTGGTTGGCTTTCAAGCGAAAATTTCCGCCAGCGAATTGGCGACTATAGACGGTGTAGGGCATAAACCCAGAATTTCCCTCAAAGTTAACGGTTGCTCCACCCATTTGCAGCACCGTCAACAAGTCGCCCATCGGTCGTTCTCGCATTCGGGGAACGCCATCTAGCCGATATTCGCCGTTACCCAGTGCCACCAAGGCCGAGATAAACCGTGCTGCTGTGCCAGCTAAACCCACAAATAAATCTGCCTGTTTCGCTGGGATGTCGCCTCCTCTTCCCCCCACTTGTATCTCAGCGACATGAGGATTCAAAGTAATGGGAATGCCCAATTGCTCTACGCATTTGGCAAAATACTCGCTGTCTTCACTAAATAAGGCATTTTCTAAAATTGAGTCACCTTGCGCCAAAGCAGCGACAAGCAACGCCCGATTGGTAAGACTTTTAGAACCGGGAATTTCTACCGTGGCATCCACTGGCCGATTTAGAGCAGGAATTGCAATGGTATCCACGTTAAACCTCTACGTAGGCAGTTAGCTACAACTTTATATATTGCCATATCGTGGGCAAAAAGGGCAGGGGGTAGAGAGACAAAGAGATTAACAATTTCATTATTCACGCATTCAAAATTCACGCATTAAAGACATTACATAAGGGGATTTAAACCCCGACTGAAATGTGTGCTACATATATGCTACATATAATAATAGATGTAGGGGTCTTAAACCCTTTAATTTACGATAACCAATGCCCATAAGTAAATCGGCGCAATTAAAGCTAACTGGCTAACGCTGTCATTTGTCATTGGTCATTTGTCATTGGTCATTTGTCATTTGTCATTAGTAAGGGTTTTAAGCTTATTTACGTTTCGTAACATATTTGGGGTTTTTCGTGCCAATGTACTTATCTAAAATTTGTAGTTGAAAAGCAAAATTTGATCGGACTTTTGGGAATACTTGATTTATTCACCTGAGTAATGGAGAGGCAAGGCATTTCTATATCAATATGAAATGGATTAAACCATCCCTTCAGTAATCTGAAACTCAAGTTATTGATTGGAGCAAAACTGGCTACAGAAGCAGAATATCTCTATGCCAAGGTGATCCAACAATCAAATGTTAACAATGTTAACGAGAATCTTTTTCTACTTCAGTTTACAGATGTTCACACAAAAGCGATGGCAATTATCAATGCACTTTGTCACCCTGAGTGAGATTTGGATATCAATATTGAAATGGTAACAAAGGGAGGTGTATACAAATACAGTCAACCGAAAAAGTAGGTAGTCTAGCTTTTTTTTAAACAGTAGCAATTGTTGCTGATAGAACCAGGCGATCGCGGTAAGATTTTGGACTTAAGCCTGATCGAACTCCAATAACTCATAACCCGGAACGAATAATTAATAATTCGTAATTTATGCTACAGAGCAACTCACTTGAGTCCTGGAGTTCAAAATATGATTTCTTCTAAAACTGACATTCAATTACATCCAAAAGAAAAATGACAAACGTAAACAACTTTCAAAGATTAGTAGAGCTTGCAAATGATTATGGAATTATTTGTGAACCAACACCAGAAGAATGCTTGATTGGATCTTTGCCAGGAGACGACAATTTCTTATTAGCTTTTACTTGGTCTGGTACTGTTGAGGGAGAGCCGCCAGAGCATGAATTAATCGCAATCAGTGTACAGGATATGGTCAAAGAAGTTACCGTTGCAGCTTGGCAGATTCCTATTTATTTATTCGGAAACGTTTTAAGACAGGCTCAAATGCTTGTCAGTGCCCACAAAGATTTTGTTAGCTAGCAAACAAGGGTACTGAGCAACTTCTCTGGCTAGGGCGTGTTTTCAAACCTTTCTTTAAGCACCTCAGTCTTTGGAGATCCCCCCAACCCCCCTTCTTAAGGGGGGCTTTTCCTCAAATTTACCCCCTTTTTAAGGCAATACGCTTGGGATAAAACTAAAACCCTTGTCCAGTGGACAGTGTAGAGACGTTGCAATGCAACGTCTCTACAGGCCTATGGTTCTCCACAAAATCCTTAACTGAACGGTATTGCTTTTTAAGGGGGTCAACCTAGGCCTGACTTTTCACGGCATTTGGAAGACCTCTCTCTAAATCTCTCTCCTTTTAGGAGAGAGACTTTGAATTTCCCCCTTCCCGCATCGGGAAGGGGGTTAGAGGGTTAGGTTTTTGGTAGACTTTTCCACATAACCTGAATTGTCAGAACCTAGGCGGGGGGATCTTAACCGAAGCGTATTGCCATGCAATTGAGAACTGCTATAGCCACTGCTACCAAAACTATTTTGCTCGTGACTGTTGTTATGTGAATATTTGCTGACTTATGTCAGCATTTTTTGTTTTAAAAACTACTGAAAATGCGCTTTTTCAGGTGATTGGCGATTTTTTATCAATTTATTTTTAAATATTTACTGAGATGATCTCCATTTGGGGTGTACTCTCAATATACGGTAACTATCACACTCGCTCTTTGAGATAAATTACACCCAGAGGTGAATACCATGAAAAATTATACTGAACAGCAGGAATTAATATTAAGTCAAATCACAAATAAATATTTTCAGCGCCGAGATTTCAGTGGATGTGACTTGAGTAGAATCAACCTGAAAGGAATTGATTTAACTGGTATTAACTTTATTGGAGCAGATTTACGTGGTGCAAATTTGTGTGGCTGTGTTTTGACCCGTGCTAATTTAAGTGGCGCAAATTTGATGCAAGCTAGCTTACGTGAAGCTAATTTGTATGAAGCATCTTTGTGCGAAGCCAATTTGATTAATGCTGATTTCACAGGAGCAAATTTGTGCGGAACTTTCTTATGGCGGGTGAAATTCACAGGTAGTAATCTTTGGGGTGCTTCTTTGTGTGATGTAGATTTAAGAGAAGCAGACTTAAGTGAAGCCACATTAATTGAAGCATCGCTGATTGAAGCTAACTTAAGCTTTGCAAATCTCACAGGTGCAAAGCTATGTGGAGCAAAATTACTAGAAGCTAATTTGACCCAGGCCAACTTAACTGGTGCAGATTTGACATGGGCAAATTTAACCAAGGCCAATTTGAGTAAGGCTAACCTTTGGAAGGCAAACCTAATTTATGCGAAGCTACGGGATACTATTATGCCTGATGGCACAATTGAGCAACCGCAGATAGTGATTTATTAGTCGTTTGTCGTTTGTCGTTTGTCGTTTGTCGTTTGTCGTTTGTCGTTTGTCGTTTGTCGTTTGTCGTTTGTCATTTGTCATTTGTCGTTTGTCATTTGTCATTTGTCGTTTGTCAGGAGGGAAGAACTTTGTGTTTGCCCCTCTACCTCTTTTCAGTGCCCAATCACTAAAATTCGCGTTGTGAAAAGATAAAAATGGCGATCGCTAATAACATCACACTATAAAGTAAGCCATAGCCAGCATTTATAATCAGTGCAGTTGTATTAGGTAGTGCTTGCAAACCATAAATGGCATCATTTTTCAAATCTAATCGAGATAAATCTGGCAAGATGAGAAACAAACCTTGAGTTAGGCGTTCCATACCAGGGTTGCGGCTTAGACGACCAAGTTGTACTAAATCTGGAGTAATATTTCCGATTAAATATACCGCAAAGGTTAAAATAGTCGCAAGTAGAGAAGCAGTAAAAACACCGAAGGTAATAGCGATAGCGGTGATTAATGACAACTGCAAAAATAAGAAAATTGCAGCAATTACAATACTCGCTGTTGGATGAGAAATGTTACCAAATTGCAGAAACAGCAGATAAATTGCTGTCATCGTGGTGACCAGTACAGCTAGTACTGCGGATAAACCCAAGTATTTGCCGATGATAACTTCGCTGCGGCTGACAGGTTTAGCAATTAACACCAAGATAGTGCGTTTTTCAATTTCTTTATTAACCAGTCCCGTACCAACAAATATTGTAATAATTAACCCGATAGCGTTCATCGCCGCCATCCCAAAGTCTAAAAACATTTTGTCTTCAGTGGTAGCTGCAAATTCAGGAAGGACGCGGAAGGCAGTGGCGAGTATTAGTGCATAAAAACCAATAATATATAGGATGCGATCGCGTACCACTTCCTGAAATACATTTTTTGCCAATACAAAAATTCTGTTAATAGTCATTTGTCATTTGTCATTTGTCATTTGTTCTTGGGCATTGATTATTTCTCCCTCATCCTCCCCTGCTCCCCCTGCTCCCTCATCCTCCCCTGCTCCCTCATCTCCCCACTCACCACCTTCACTGCTGCGGAGGTGGTGATCCAGAAATAAATTTACTGACGCGATCGCATTCAATTTCTGCAACTGTAATCTTATTCCCTGAATTATTAGCTGCTGCAACTGGTTCAATGCGACAAGATTTTTTCAAGTAATAGCCCTGTGGTTTATAACTTGGGCCTATCCAAATACTTAATAAATCTAATATATATCCCGACTTAGATTTAGTATTAGCTACACGCGGTTCAACGCGCCATAGTTCCTTCTCTTCATATTTACCCAGGTTTTGTTCAATTACCTCTCTACCGAGAGTTCCTACCTGTTGTCTCGCTTCTAGCAACCATTTCTCTACTTCCGACCAAGGTCTTTCAGCTATTTTTTCTACTACTCTTGGTTCAAGTTTCTCTAGAATTATAACGCCGTTTTGTGGGATTTTTACTGGTTTTTCTGTTCGGACAACGAATGTACTATGTTCAAAAGTATCTGCCTGTAAACTGGGATATTGTCGTAACCAATTATCCATCACAAAGTAAAACTGAATCCAGCAACTTAGCAGCATACTACTAGCAACTAAAATTATGATTCTTTGGCGATCTTCTGGCTTCGGAATACGAGCTTTAGCGTCGGTATCATTTCCTTCAATAAATTCTGGTATTGCCGTAATTAGCGCTGAAATTGTCGGCCAAAAAACGATTGTTCTTGGTGTAATTACATCCTGTTGATTTCCAAAGGCAAAAACACTGACTAAGAATCCAGTGATCACTGCGCCCACTGGCATAAAAGTACCAGGAACCCTCAAAGGATCTTCAGTTGTATACCAAGCTGTGCCAGCAATTAAAAATAACCAACCAAAAAAGGCAATTATATCTTTGATATATCCTATAGCAAAATATGAAAGCACCCAAGAAAAAACACTCATATAAATAAATGTCTGCCAAGAATAAGCTTTCGGTGGAACTAGTACTTTTCTAATTCCCGCATAAAGCCCTTCTGCAAATTTAAAAATTCCAAATACATCTTTAAGTAGCGTATTCATATTCCTCCCGAAACCTGATTAATCAATCACTATTTTTCCTCGAAATTCAACAAGTCTATCATTGCTATTTTGAGCGAAACAATAAAATAATTGTTATCATACTATAACTCAGGGAATTGGCTATCAATATAGTAGTGACTAAATTGGTACTTTGTAATTTAACATTGATAAAACTACGCGATCGTCGCCGTTGAGATGTTTGAGGGTCTTCTACTTTTTTAGCAACTGTTTCATTCAAGGATAGTAGTAATACCCTGACAATAAAAAATTTTAACAAAAAAGTAGTAAAGAAAATTATAAAGGCAGTTAAAATAATTAAACTTTGTGTATTTGGCGATTTGAAATTATTGAAAAACATATAATTAATCAATTCTGATTTTACCTGTATCGGCAACATTGGTTCTGATACAAAAAATACGAACCAACCAATTACACTAGAAAACAAATTGGTAGAAATGGCATAAAAAGTACTGGTTTTTTTGTCAAATTTTAGTCGAGAGTGCAAAACATATGCTTCGATGGGAATGGAAATTAGTACAAATAAAAAGTGAAACAGAATTCCACCAATGGGAAAAATGCTGGGAACCATCCAATTTTCAGGCATAAATGGTCAACGGTAAGGGTTAACTGTAGTGAGTATAACTGGCCTAGTGAAGGTGATGGGGGAAATTCTCTGATTGTTATTGTCCTTTACTATCCTAGTCTGCCAGCATCCCTTGATTGATATTGTTAATACATCAATATGACCTTTAGACATCTGGTGAAAAAGAATTGTTTTGACGTAGCAGTGCTACGTCTCTACAAGGGTTCTGGGTAACGCATATTTAATTTCTTCAGTACAAGTCGTTAGGTAAGATTAAAGACTGCCATAGTTATAGCTTTTCGAGAGATGACAAGAAACGGTATTGGTATTCGCACGGCGCAAGTGCGCCCAGAACGACTCATTGGTCAAATTCACGTTTACGATGGCGTGGGTAAAGGTAAGTCTCAAGCGGCTTTGGGGGTGGTTTTGCGTTCTATTGGTTTGGGGATAAATACGCCTAGTAATTCTAACCGGGTTTTACTGCTGCGGTTTTTAAAAGGGCCGGAACGTGATTATGATGAAGATGGGGCGATCGCAGCTTTGCAACGCGGGTTTCCCCATTTAATTGACCAGGTTCGCACGGGGAGAGCCGAATTTTTTGGCCCAGACGAAATTACCACCTTTGACCGAGATGAAGCTAGCCGGGGTTGGGATGTAGCCAAAGGTGCGATCGCTAGTGGTTTATACTCAGTTGTGGTCTTGGATGAAATTAACCCGGTTCTGGATTTAGGTTTGCTACCAGTAGATGAAGTGGTACGGACATTAAAATCTAAACCCCAAGAGTTGGAAATCATCGCCACCGGACGCGCCGCGCCTCAAAAGTTGCTCGATATTGCAGATTTGCACTCTGAAATGAAACCTCATCATCACCCAACAGCTAAAGCCCTCTTCCTGGAAGGGATTGAAATTTATACTGGTGCTGGTAAAGGCAAATCTACTAGTGCTTTGGGCAAAGCGTTGCAGGCCATTGGTAGGGGAATTAATCATCCAGGGTCTACCCGTGTGCTAATTATGCAGTGGCTTAAAGGTGGTACTGGCTACACAGAAGACGCAGCGATCGCCGCTTTGCAGCAGTCATATCCAGAAGTGGTGGATCATCAGCGCTGCGGTGGAGATGCGATCGTCTGGCGAAATTCTCGGCAAGAATTAGACTACGTAGAAGCCGAACGGGGTTGGGAAATTGCCAAAGTTGCGATCGCCTCTGGGTTGTATAAAACTATTATTCTCGATGAACTAAATCCCACCGTAGACTTAGAACTACTCCCCGTTGAACCCATTGTCCAAGCTTTACTCCGCAAACCCCGCGACACCGAAATCATTATTACTGGTCGCTGTCAAAATCCACCCGCGTACTTCGACTTGGCTAGCGTCCACTCAGAGGTTTATTGCCACAAACACTATGCCAATCAAGGTGTAGAACTTAAACGAGGAGTAGATTTTTAGGCGTTGGTGATTAGTTTATATGCCAATACACTTGGGTTAAGCATTTCTTCCCTCTCTTTATCTCTTGTCTCTGTGCCTCTGCGGTTCGTTAAAGAAAAAGAGTTTTAGCCTTAAGTGAACCGTATTGCTTTATATGCTAGATTTTCTAGAAAAAAACAAATTTATTTACCAAAATGGTAAACTTATATTAGTCTACCAACGCATGGAAATCACCTTCGCTGATCGCCAACTGCAAAAGCTATGCGAACAACAAAACTTAGCGCAAAGAAAATTGGGTGCAAACTGTGCAAAGAAATTGACAGCCCGATTGGCTGACCTTGCATCTGTTAGCTGTGTCAAGGAATTATTGGCAGGTCATCCCCATCCCTTAAAAGGAGATCGGGCGGGAGAATTTGCAGTCAACCTAGAAGGTGGTAAACGACTTGTATTTAAGCCAGACAACGACCCCATCCCTCTTACCGAAGATGGAAGCATTGATTGGTCAAAAGTTACTGCTGTTTGTATTGTTTTCATTGGAGATTACCATGATTGAGACAACCCGACCATTCACTCCAGACTGGGTATCTCCTCCCGGTGATACCATCGCTGATATATTAGAAGAGCGTGATTGGACGCAAGTACAGTTAGCAGACCGATTAGGCTACACTACGAAACATATCAGCCAACTGATCAACGGCAAAGCACCTATCAACGAAGAAACAGCCCTGAAGCTAGAACGGGTTTTAGGGAGTACAACAGCATTTTGGCTTAATCGTGAAGCTCAATATCGCGCTGGTTTAGCACGGATAGAAGAAGAAAACCGTTTAAAAGGATGGACACCCTGGTTAGATCAGTTACCAGTCAAAGAATTGATGAACCAAGGTGTAATTCCTAAGTGCCGTTTAATTGCCAAGAATAAGCCTAGTTTAGTAAAAAAGTTACTACAATTTTTCGGTGTTGCCTCGCCGGAAGATTGGCAGAATTGTTATGCAGGTATGGAAGTTGCTTTTCGTCGCACACGCGAAGAACAAAGTGATGTTGGTGCTATTTCCACTTGGTTACGCTTGGGGGAAATAAAAGCAGAAAAACTAGACTCTCCCAAGTACAGTAAACCAAAATTTGAAAAGGCGGTGCGGCAAATTCGCACTTTGACGGTGTTATCACCAGAAGAGTTTGAACCACAGATGCAAAAGTTGTGCTGGGAAGCAGGGGTTGTGCTTGTTTTAATACCATCAATTAAGAAAGCCCACGTTAGTGGTGTCGCACGGTGGTTAAATCCGCATAAGGCACTGATTCAACTTTCGCTTTATGGTAAAACCAATGACCGCTTCTGGTTTAATTTTTTCCATGAAGCAGCACATATTTTGTTACATGATAAGGAAAATATTTTTCTTGATGAATGGAATAGTGGGGAAAGTTTGAAATCGGAACAGGAGGGCGAAGCAGATAAATGGTCGCGGGAATTTTTGATCCCACGTGAGTATGAGGGGGAATTAGCAAAGCTTAAATCTGAAACTGATGTGATTGATTTTGCTGAACGTATCGGTATTCATTCTGGTATTATTGTAGGTCGGCTGCAACATGATCATCTAATTGATCCGTCTTGGATGAATGGTTTAAAAGTAAGTTTGCATTTTAAAGCGATAGAATAAACAGACGATAATCCAAGCCGATTCGTTGAAAATAGGGTGGAAATGTGTGAAGTTTGACGCACTAAGCTAATGAGCATTTAAGTTGCATAATACGAGGGATAGAGCCGCTTACTACAAGCGAATCAGTCTGGAAAAATGAATGACGATTAGCTTACCGGGAATTTTTATTTTTGGGTAGTTGAATATTTTGCACAAAGCTATTCACCAAACAGTAGACAAAACTAGACATCTAGGGCTGACACTGGACAGATAGCCAGCTGAAGCGAAAGCTACGTTTTGAGAATCATGACACCTACAGGTGCTTTCCAGCTTGTAGCTCTGTCGTCAAAGATTAAACAGGTCTATTTGGTTAAACCAGTGTCTTTGACTTAAAAAGTTCTTAAAACATTGGCGAGGAAAACATAACCCCAGTAATGGGAGGACAATCAATGTCTAATTTCGTATTTGTACTTGACACTAACAAACAACCATTAAACCCAGTGCCACCGGGACAAGCTAGGCGATTGCTAAAAGCAAATCTTGCTGCTGTCTATCGTCGTTATCCGTTCACAATCATCCTAAAATATGCCGTTTCCAACCCGGCGACAGAACCACATCAGTTAAAAATAGATCCTGGCTCAAAGACCACTGGATTAGCAATTGTGCAAGGTGACAAAGTAATTTGGGGTGCTGAATTAACTCATCGTGGACAACAAATCAAAAACGATTTAGAATCTCGCAGTGCTATTAGAAGAAATCGCCGTAACCGTAAAACTCGCTACCGTCAGCCAAGATTTTTAAACAGGACTCGACCAAAAGGGTGGTTGCCGCCAAGTCTTAATTCCAGGGTTGAAAATATTGTTACCTGGGTCAATCGATTAAAACGACTTACCCCCATTACAGGTATTTCCCAGGAATTAGTTAAGTTCGATACTCAAGCAATGCAGAATCCTGAAATATCAAGTGTTGAATATCAACACTCAGAACTAATGGGTTTTGAAATTCGGGAATACTTGCTTGAAAAATGGGGTAGGAAGTGTGCCTATTGTGGTGTTGAAAATATACCTTTTGAAGTTGAGCATATCCACCCAAAATCAAAGGGAGGTAGCGATCGCGTCTCAAATCTGGCGCTGGCTTGCCATAACTGCAATCAAGCAAAAGGGAACAGGGATATTAAGGACTTTTTAGCCAAAAAGCCCGATATTCTATCCCGTATTTTGAGACGGGCTAAACTTCCACTCAAGGACGCAGCAGCAGTAAATTCAACTCGTTGGGCATTGTTTAACAAACTTAGTAAGACAGGCTTACCAGTAGAAACGGGGACGGGTGGCAGGACTAAATATAACCGTGTTCGCCTTAACTTGCCCAAGGTTGATTGGTTAGATGCGGCTTGTGTGGGGATAGTAGAAAATCTACGAGTTCTCGTCTCGCAACCTCTGTTAATTGCTGCTAAGGGATGGGGAAACCGTCAAATGTGTACGCCCAATAAATATGGATTTCCCACAAAACATAGAACACGCTGTAAGACTTTCTTTGGTTTTCAAACGGGTGAGATGGCACGAGCAATCCTGCCCACAGGGAAATTTGCAGGTGTTCATGTTGGGCGGTTGACAGTTCGAGAAAGTGGTGTTTTTGAAATGAGGACAGCGCTAGGAAAAGTTAGTCCAGTGCGCCACAAGTATTGCAAATCAATTCATCGTAGCGATGGGTATATGTATGCTTTTTCCACAAATATCCAGCGAATCAGTGATTAGAGGAATAGCGATCGCGTCCTGCTGCCTTTGCTTGATACAACGCCCGATCTGCTGCGGCAATCATTTCTTCCAAGTCAGAATCTGGCTGAGGAATTTCTGTCGTAAATCCGACACTAATGGTGACATGAGGACTAACTTGGGAATTTTTATGAGGAATTGCTAGTGTTCGGATCGCATCGCAAATTTTGTCAGCAACATAAGTCGCCCCCTCGGTGTCTGTGTTAGGTAAAATCACAGCAAATTCTTCCCCACCATAACGGGCAACTAGGTCTGCGGGACGTTTAATAATCTCTTTGATGGCTTTAGCAATTTCTTGAAGACAGCGATCGCCTACCCGATGACCATAGGTATCATTATATAATTTGAAGAAATCAACATCGCAAACAATCAAGGAGAGCGGCTGTTGATCGCGTTTCATTCGCTGCCACTCTTGGTTAAAATACTCTTCAAACCGTCGGCGGTTAGGTACTTGAGTTAATCCATCAATGGTAACTAATCGCTGCAATTCCACATTAACGGCTTCCAGTTTTTGCTGTAAGTGAGATTGCTCAATCAAGCGTTTTACCCGTTGTCGCAAAACTGCCCAGTGGATAGGTTTGGTAACATAATCCATTGCCCCCACTTCAAATGCCCGGTCAACTGACTCTTGATCTTCAAGTCCTGTAACCATTAAAACTGGAGTGTACTTGCTACAATCAAGACTGTGTAACTGAGTGCAACACTCAAACCCATCCATATCCGGCATCATGGCATCAAGGAGTACTATATCGGGGTGCAGTTGGTTAAAAACAGTTAGAGCCTCTATGCCATTTTGAGCTTCTACTATTTTATAGCCTTCTCGCTCTAGGAAATGCCGCAGTATCATGCGGATAAAAGGTTCATCATCAACAATTAGAACTAAAGATTTATTTTCTTGAACATCGGCTTTCATACTACTTCCTTCGCAAGTTCTTTTTCCAAGCCAGTTTTAACTTGTTCATATTCCAATGCAGTTCAGTTAAGGCTAAAACTCTTTGTCAAAGTCAATTTTTTAACGTAGACGCAAACGCGAGTGCGTCTCCAAGAGTTGCGGCTTCCCGCAGGGTACTGCAAACGCGAGTGCGTCTCGCCCTGGGAGAAGAACGCAAACGCGAGTGCGTCTCGTTAGAGAAGAACGCAAAGAAAGAGAACAAAGAAATGCTTAACTGAACTCTATTGGTTCATATTCGTGATATAGCTGTGCTATGGGAATCATATTTGATTTCTGAAAAAATCTAAGTATTTGTAGGGTGTGTTAGGCGTAAGCCGTAACGCACCAAAAGCTTGAGATGATGCCGTACTTTCGTCTAACACACCCTACCTATATTTCTACGTATATTTCAAAAATCAAGTACTAGTACTATAACAGTCTCGCTGTCTCTGTAAGATAACACTCAATCAGTTCAACAAATGCAACATGATCTCCTCTAATATCATGTCCGCATAATTAGTTATGATTTTCACAGTCATTGCACCCCACACGCCAGGATGCTCCGCTTGGGGAGACCCCAGACCCTTGTTGCGCTAAAGCGTCTCCCCTTCTCCCACTCGTGATATCATGTCCGGTTGATTACTTACTAAACCTTCGTTTTTGATTATTTTGCGTAAGTCATGTTGAAGTGAAGCGTGAATTACAATCTGGAGTTATAAGCAATGTCTCTGATGGGCTACACCTGCGATCGCAAGAAGAGGGTAGTGGGGATAAATAAGGAAGGGTTGAAGGGATTAAATTTTCCTTTCCCCTTAACCCTTCCCTTTTCAGTACAAGAGTGCAAAAGGCTCACAATCCACACCTGATGACTACGTTGAAGCTAGGGACTTTTGCGAGCGGTTAAATAGCAGCTTCTTGGTGTTGACAATCAAAAACAACCATGTAGGAAGCATTTGGTATTTCTTGAGGGAGGTGACGCATATAGCCATCAGCATCAGAACGGCTGCGGAAGCGAGCAACAATCTCCCGTTGCGTATTAGGAAGTAGACGAGCGATCGCCCAAGAATTGAGGCGTTCTTTGTAGGCAATAACTTGATTGTCTGATTTGGTAGCTTTGTAATCCGTATTTTCTGGCATAATTATCTTAACCGTATGAAGTTTAATCAAGAGCGTTAATTAGTTTCTAGGTAGGAATGCACTAACGCTTTTTTTTAATGCTGCTGCCACCTTGTTATTCGATTATTTATAGATTGTCAACACTTAACACGATACTTTAGACCAACTAAGTTGGAATTTTCAGGCGGTTATGACTCTCAAAGCCTTGATTTGCAATTGTTTTCAAGATCTAAAAATGTTCAAGCAGAAAGTTTGGCAATTATCGTGTTTCCATGATTTATGTACATATAGAACAGTAAAGTCCGCATCCGTGATTAAATCAACCTCAATGTCTGAAAAAATACTATTAAAATATCAATAGAAAATGAACAATAACGTGCGTATAATTAACGGACACACTATTAATTTTTCTTTAGCAGGGCTATTTCAGCCTAGACATAAACCACCCGGAACTGAAGTTCTGGGCTTATAGCTAAAGTCCGTTTTAACGGACTATAATACCAATTCTTTGTGAAGTTGCATAGAATTTGACCCCACCCCTTAGTCCCCGGACGAAGAGCAAAGAGGGGAAAATCCAGTTCCCTCCCCGATTTCGGGGAGGGTTAGGGTGGGGTTTTTTATTATGCACCTTCATATTAAATTGGTATTAGAAAACTTTAAACAAAATCTATTCAGATATAGCCAATAAATGGCTATAATCTCTACTGAGAGCAGTAAGAAGCTACCTCAGACTGATTAAGAAGACCTTAATCAATAAAAAAAGTAAT
>NZ_JAIVFV010000111.1 GCF_020829445.1 Nostoc sp. CHAB 5836 | reverse complement strand
AACCAAAAAAGAACCATAGCTAAGACAAAGCTAGCTAACAGTTGCCAATATTTCATAATGTCTTCTTAATAAATCTCAACACTTGCACTATTAACTATTAAACCTTACAGAAGGGGACAAGGGAGTGTGGGGATGAGGGGGATGAGGGGGATGAGGGGGATGAGGGGGATGAGGGGGATGAGGGGGATGAGGGGGATGAGGGGGATGAGGGGGATGAGGGAGAATAATTAATGCCTAATGCCCAATTAGATACACGAGACTGTAAAAGTAGAAAGCATCTCGTAGGATGATAGATGTTGAGGTGCGATCGCAAAATTATCTGTGGCTAATCAAGAAGACAACGCCCAATCTCTGGCGCGAACTCCTTTATATCAACTGGGTGTAGAACTCAAAGCCCGCTTTACCAGCTTTGGCGGTTGGGAAATGCCTGTGCAATTTAGTGGCATTAGCCGCGAACACGAGGCTGTAAGAAATACAGCCGGAATGTTCGATATTTCCCACATGGGCAAATTTACCCTCCAAGGTAAAAACCTCATTTCCCAACTTCAGCCTCTAGTGCCTTCCGACTTGAGTCGTTTGCAACCCGGTCAAGCACAATACACCGTATTGTTAAATCCCCAAGCCGGAATTATTGACGACATCATTGTTTATTATCAAGGTGAAGACAGCGCTGGTACACAAAAGGCATTGATCATCGTCAATGCCGCAACCTCCAGTAAAGATAAAGCATGGCTTTTGCAACATCTTGACCTGAATACAGTGCAATTCCAAGACCTTTCACCAGATAAAGTCTTAATTGCTGTGCAAGGGCCAAAAGCGATTAAATATCTCCAGCCATTAGTGCAAGAAGACTTACAACCAATCAAAGCCTTCGGACATTTAGAAGCAACCCTACTAGGGAAACCTGCCTTTTTGGCCCGCACAGGTTACACCGGAGAAGATGGCTTTGAGGTGATGGTAGACTCAGATGTGGGGGTAGAATTGTGGCAAAGTCTCCATCATGCTGGCGTTATCCCCTGTGGACTGGGTGCTAGAGACACTCTGCGACTAGAAGCGGCGATGGCACTTTACGGACAAGATATCGATGACACCACCACACCCTTAGAAGCAGGTTTGGGGTGGCTAGTTCACTTAGATACCAAAGGCGAATTTATTGGTCGGGAAGTTTTAGCACACCAAAAAGCCGTCGGAGTGCAGCGTCGATTGGTAGGTTTGCAAACCCAAGGACGCAACATTGCCCGTCACGGCTATCAAGTTTTAGCCGCAGGTAAAATTGTGGGAGAAGTTACCAGTGGCACCCTGTCACCCACACTTGGTTATCCCATTGCCTTAGCTTACGTTCCCACCCAACTAGCCACTGTCAGTCAGCAGCTAGAAGTAGAAATTCGCGGTAAAGCTTATCCAGCAGTTGTAGTTAAACGTCCTTTTTATCGGTCAAAAAATCGCGTCGCCAACTAACAAGTGCCAAGGTTTTTGAGGAATAATGTGTTGTGAGTTATTCAATCTATAGTCAGGTTCATTACCAGATATGGCTTGGATAACTATTGGGGCAATAATTTTTTGATAAGGGAGAGGAAGTGATATGTCTTTTGAATATCCTCAAGATTTCAGATACTTGGATTCTCATGAATACGTGCGAATAGATGGCGAAATTGCCACCATTGGCATTACTGAATTTGCCGTACATGAATTGGGTGATATCGTCTTTTTGGAACTGCCAGAAATTGGCGATGCTCTTACTAGAGGAGAAAATTTTGGCACAATTGAATCTGTGAAAGCCGTTGAAGAACTGAATTCACCAGTCACAGGCACAGTTATAGAACGCAATGAAGCCTTAATTAATTCTCCCGAAGAAGTGTCAGAAGATCCTTACGGGGAAGGGTGGTTTTTGAAAGTGCGCGTCAATGACCCTGGCGAAGTTGAGGATGCCTTGACAGCCGATGAGTATCGTGCGCAGGTAGAAGGGGAGTAGGGAGTGGGGATGGGGGGATGGGGGGGATGAGGGGGATGAGGGGGATGGGGGGGATGAGGTAAAATTTTCTCCCTTGTCTCCCCTATCTTTACTCTACTCGAAAATAAGTCATGAAATTTAGATGGACTGAAAAGTTACACTTACTTATCATGAGTATTTATTGCAAAATATGAAATAGTACCATCTGGAGAGCAATTTGTGGTATTAAACGCTCCTATTCTCAAGTTTAATGAGCAGCAAGTGCTGGACGAAAAAAATCAAAAGTTAAGTAGTTTTGTGCCAAGACACATTGGGCCTAACTCCGATGACATTCAGCAAATGCTTGAGGTTTTAGGGTTTCCTAGTCTGGATGCCCTAATCGACCAAACAGTTCCACAGGCAATTAGGCTGAAGCAACCGCTAAAGTTACCAGAAGCAGAAAGTGAGTATGCAGCGCTGGCATCGTTAAAAAAAGTTGCTGCCAAAAATCAGGTTTTCCGCTCATACATCGGTATGGGATATTACGACACTATTACTCCACCTGTGATTGGGCGTAACATTCTAGAAAACCCCGGTTGGTATACCGCCTACACTCCTTATCAGCCAGAAATTGCCCAAGGACGACTGGAAGCGCTGCTAAATTTTCAAACCCTGATTATTGACCTCACAGGTTTGGAAATTGCCAATGCTTCGTTACTTGATGAAGCTACAGCAGCAGCTGAAGCGATGAGCCTAAGCTATGGTGTGTCCAAAAATCAGGCAAATGCCTATTTTGTCTCTGGTGATTGTCATCCCCAAACTATCGACGTGTTGCAAACACGGGCTAAACCGTTGGGGATTAAGATTATTGTCGGTGATCATCAAACATTTGATTTTGATCAAGCAATTTTTGGGGCTATTCTACAATATCCGGCAAGTGATGGCAGTATTTACGACTACCGCGCTTTTATAGAAAAAGCCCATGCTAAGGGTGCATTGGTGACGGTAGCAGCAGATCCTTTAAGTTTAACTTTGCTGACCCCCCCTGGGGAATTTGGCGCTGATATTGCTGTCGGTAGCACTCAAAGGTTCGGTATTCCCTTGGGGTTTGGGGGCCCTCATGCGGCATACTTCGCTACGAAGGAAGAGTATAAACGGTTGGTTCCAGGGCGAATTGTGGGAGTATCAAAAGATGCTCAAGGGAAGCCAGCATTGCGTCTCGCTTTGCAAACCCGCGAACAGCACATCCGCCGCGAAAAAGCTACTAGTAATATTTGTACTGCACAGGTGTTGTTGGCGGTAATGGCGAGTATGTACGCCGTCTATCATGGCCCGGCTGGACTCAAAGCAATTGCCGAAAATATCCATTCCTTGACGGTGTTGCTGGCACAAGGGCTGAAGCGTTTGGGTTACAATGTTGTTTCAGATTCTTTTTTTGACACCCTGCGAGTAGAACTAGGAAGACGAAATTTAAAAGATATTCTGGCAGCTGCCGAAGAACTTGAAATTAACCTGCGGGTTTTTGATGCAACTGCTGTTGGGATCTCACTGGATGAAACAACCACACAACAAGACTTAATCGACCTTTGGCAGATTTTCGCTCTTACAGATGATTTACCCTTTACTTTAGAAGAATTAACTTCTCTCTCATCCTCCCATCTCTCTCTCTCCCGTACAAGTACATATCTCACCCACCCAGTTTTTAACCGCTATCACTCAGAAACTAAGTTGTTGCGCTATCTGCACAAGCTAGAAGCTAAGGACTTGTCGCTAACGACATCAATGATTCCTTTGGGGTCATGCACAATGAAGTTGAATGCGACTGCTGAAATGATTCCGGTAAGTTGGGAGGAATTTGGCAAGATTCATCCATTTGCCCCGGCATCGCAAACGCAAGGTTATCAAATCCTGTTTGAGCAACTTGAGGCATGGTTAGCTGAAATTACTGGTTTTGCCGGAATTTCTCTGCAACCAAATGCTGGTTCTCAAGGTGAGTATACGGGTCTTTTGGTGATTCGGCAATATCACGAAAGTCGGGGAGAAGGACACCGTAATGTTTGTTTGATTCCCACGTCGGCACACGGGACAAACCCAGCCAGTGCGGTGATGTGCGGGATGAAGGTGGTAGCAGTTGCCTGTGATTCACAAGGTAATATTGACGTTGATGACCTGAAGGCTAAGGCAGAAAAACACAAGCTAGAATTAGCCGCTTTAATGGTGACATATCCCTCAACTCATGGTGTTTTTGAGGAGCCAATTCAGGAAATCTGCGCTGTTGTTCATAGTCACGGTGGACAAGTTTACATGGATGGGGCAAATATGAACGCTCAAGTGGGAATTTGCCGTCCTGGAGATATTGGCGCAGATGTCTGCCATTTAAACTTGCACAAAACTTTCTGTATTCCTCATGGTGGTGGTGGCCCTGGTATGGGTCCGATTGGTGTTGCATCGCATCTTGTGCCGTTTCTCCCCGGACACCCTGTTGTGACTATCGACAACTCAACTCAGCACTTCAAAATTGGTGCGGTTGCTGCTGCACCTTGGGGTAGTGCTAGTATTTTGGTGATTTCTTGGATGTATATCGCCATGATGGGTGCAGATGGTTTAACCCAAGCAACTAAGGTGGCAATTCTCAACGCTAACTACATCGCCAAGAAACTGGAATCGTACTATCCGGTTTTGTATCGGGGGAAAAATGGTCTAGTTGCCCATGAATGTATTTTAGATTTGCGATCGCTCAAAAAATCAGCTGCGATCGAAATTGATGATGTTGCCAAGCGTCTGATGGATTATGGTTTCCATGCCCCCACTGTCTCGTGGCCTGTAGGGGGTACAATCATGGTGGAGCCTACAGAAAGTGAATCTAAAGAAGAGTTGGATCGTTTCTGTGATGCATTGATTTTTATTCGCCAAGAAATAGCTGAGATTGAATCAGGTAAGGTGGATGCTCAAGATAATGTTTTGAAGAATGCACCCCACAGTGCCGAAAGTCTGATTACTGGAGAATGGCAGCATCCTTATTCTCGTGAACAAGCTGCCTATCCTGCGCCTTGGACTCGTGAACATAAGTTTTGGCCGGCTGTCGGTCGCATTGATGCGGCTTTTGGCGATCGGAATTTCGTTTGTTCTTGTCTGCCAATGGATGGTTATTCGTCATAAAACCATACAGTTTAGTTAACTTGATCCCTCCAACTCTCTTTTTAAGAGGGTTGGGGGGATTTTCAAATTAGGAGACAGATAAAGAAGAGAGGTTTTCGACATAGGGTCAAAAGTCAGGAGGGGGGTGAGGAAGAAAGTAATTTTATCTGCCGAAGATTTCATTGACGGTAATATTTACATTAGGGAAAGCTTTGATTGATAAACTTTGACTGCTAGTAAACTTTTGAATATGCTGATATCCTGCGGCTGTTGGTTGTTGATAAACTTCCACAATTTGCTCGTTAATATCTACTAACCAAACTTCAATTATGTTTGCTTCTGCATATAAAGGAATTTTCTCTTCTCGGTCATATATCACAGTCGAATCAGATACTTCAATTAGTAAAAAAATGTCCTGGGGTTGGGGGTGTGCTATGGCGTAGAAATCATCACGGGGTTTAAGTAATGCGACATCTGGCTGAGGTTCTGAATTATTGTTCAACGCGACCGGATTTTGAGCAGCAAGTATAACGCGTTTACCCAATAGCTGCACCAACAGATTAACTAATCGATTTACACAAGCAGCGTGTTTTGTCCCAATAGGCGACATCTCAATAATCTCTCCCCGAATCAATTCCACTCGGTCATCTTCTGTGAGAATCCCCGACTCAACCATCTTATGATATTGCCCAACGGTGAATTTCCGTCTTAACAATTGTACAGACATCGCCACCCTCCACTGTTGCTTCATCTTTTAAAAGCATATTATCAGCATCATTTACATAACATTGATTTTCTCCGAACAAACGATAGAACATAGCACAATACGCTTGGGTTAAGGAGAATCGTAGGTTGGATTGAACGCAATGAAATCCCACAAACCCCCGAAAATGTTGGGTTTCGTTCCTCAACCCAACCTACGCAAAATCAGGTTTTTAGCTCTAACTGAACGGTATTGGAACATAGCACAGATGTAAGTACGTTGGTGCGAAAAAATTCAAGTATGTTACGAAACGTAAATAAGCTTAAAACCCTTACTAATGACAAATGACAGCCTTAGCCAGTTGACTTTAATTGCGCCGACCTACTGATTAAATTTATTAATACAGCAACAAAAAATACAATCTGATTATTGACTATTGATTAATTCCTGCAATTCTTCCTTTACAGATAAAGGCTGATACCCCAATGCAAATGCTTTGGAACTATCTAAAGAAACATCTGCTGGTCTGGGTGCTGCCATTTTCACATCTTGTTGTCGGCAGAATTTGAGTCCGGTGGCGGGAAGTTGAAATACTTCTACTAATAGTTGTCCAAAATCATAGCGCGAAATCCGCTCTTTGCCACCTAAGTGAATAATGCCGTTAACCTTTTCTAATGCTAATAAAAGTCCTTTGGCGGCAGTTGTTCCACTTACTGGTGTGCGAAATTCATCTATAAATAAACTTAGTTCTTCTTCGGTTTTTAAAATTTGAATAAATGGCTGAATAAAGCTTTTGGCTGTGGGCGTTGCTGCACCAAACATCAACGGCATTCGACAGACTGCGGTCATGGGATATCTTTCTAGCATATCTGCTTCTGCGATCGCTTTTTGCTCACCGTAAAGATTGACAGGACACACAGCATCTGTTTCTCGATAAGGGGCATTTAAACCATCAAAAACTAAGTCGGTTGAGGTAAAAGCACAAGAAATAGAATTATCTGCACAAAGTCCGGCAATATTGCGGGATGCTATAACATTTATGGCGTGGGATTCTTCAGGGTGGGTTTGACAAAAATTTGGTTGCGATTGTGCAGCAGTATGAATCACTGCGGTTGGTTTTATATCACTAAATATGCGCTGCAATTCCTGAAAGTTCGTTAAGTTCACTTTTAACATTTTGATGCCAGGAATCTCTACACAATGTGATAAATAAGTGCCATAAATCTCCCACTCTGGTTTTGCAAGGTGGCAAAGATGCCATCCTAAAAAACCGCTTGCTCCGGTGATTAACAATTTTTTCATGTTTAATCGTAAACTGCTCAAGAAAAAATCATTGGTACAGCAAGTTTATATTCTAATACGCTTGGGTTAGGGATTTTCTGGAGAACCATAGGCCTGTAGAGACGTTGCATTGCAACGTCTCTACACTGTCCACTGGACAATGGTTTTAGTCTTATCCCAAGCGTATTGGTTTATATTCTACATTGAGTGATGGTGAAAAAATCCTATTGTAGTAATTCCTGAAACTGCTTTTCACTACGCACTTTGTTAAAGTCTGGGTCAGTTTTTGATAATTTCTTGTACTTCTCAGGAACAAGCTGGATTGCTTTGTCTAGGTTCTCAATTGCTAATTCTAGATTACTTTGTAAAGCATAAGAGCAAGCTTTGTTGTAATATGCTTGGTGTAAATCTTCCTTGATGGCGATCGCCCGATTATAAGATACAATACCATCTTGGTAGCGGTGCAGCTTAGTCAGAGCAATGCCTCGGTTAATTAAAGCTTCGTATTTGTTGGGTTTGATGGCGATCGCTTTGTTGTAAGATGCGATCGCGTCTTGGTAGCGTTGCAACGATGTTAAGGCGATGCCACGGTTATACCAGGCTTCGTATTTGTTGGGTTTGATGGCGATCGCTTTGTTGTAAGATGCGATCGCGTCTTGATAGCGTTGCAACGATGTTAAGGCGATGCCACGGTTAACCCAAGCTTCAGGACTCTCAACTTTGATGGCGATCGCTTTGTCGTATGCTTTGATTGCATCTTCATAACGTTGTGCATCTAATAAATTATTGCCTTGATGAAAAAAATCTTCTGCTTTTCGCGTAGCCTTTGCTTGTATGAAAAGTTGAGTTACATTACTTTCTTGGACAAGTTGTGTAGTATTTTCTGTCGATGAGTTTACCCCACCATTACACCCAAATGCGAAGAAAACTATCAAGCTAGATGCAACGAAGCAGCGCTGAAAAACCATGCTGTACCTACAAAATTTATAAGATGATGTTAAAATTTGTTCGTTTTTTGAGTATGATCAAAATACACTAATTTTACCCATTTATTTACTTCTATTTTGAAGCATAACTTTGTTAACGATGCATAGATTTCGGTAAAAATCAAGCGTATACTACATTATCATATTCAATACACATAAAGCAATTGCTTAAAAACTATTTCAGTCAAAAAACGATTATTTGTGTTGCTATAGCAATCCGTGTAGGAGTTACGAACAAAAAGATCCCCGACTTTTTCAACAAGTCGGGGATCTGAGCCTCTAGGTGGAGAGCGAATCAAATAGGATTGCTACATAAGAGAGCGAATCAAATAGGATTGCTACATAAGTAGGACTTATGCAACGGGCATATTATTTTGAGTTTGTAGTGAACGCGAGTGCGTCTCGTTGGCGTGGTCACAGAGCGTAGTCGTTGGCGCAGCCTAAGAAGAGAAGAGAGGACTAAAGTTCTCTTTCATCAGGGCTGTTCGCGGAGCGTTCCCGTAGGGTAGCCCTTACTACCAGGGCTATTTCATTCTCATCTAGCCCGCCTCAGAATGAATTCTGAGTCTAATAGCAAAAGTCGTCTAAAGACGACTGAGAAAAGGAATACACTTGGGTTAAGCATTTCTTCACTCTCTTTCTCTCTTCTCTCTGTGCCCTCTGCGCCTCTGCGGTTCGTTAAAGAAAAAGAGTTTTAGCCTTAAGTGAACCGTATTGGGTTATAGTCCGTTTTAACGGACTTTAGTTATGAGCCAGGAACTTCAGTTCCGGGTGGTTTATGTCTAGAATGAAATAGCCCTGCCCTCACTACAAACTAAAAGCTTTTATTTTTTCTGACACTTGGGTAAGTCCTAATAAGCTTAACTAATGCCAAACACCGACTCGACAGTTGACTTAATCGAATCGCGTGCATCCTTCAAAGTTTGGCTAATGGGATGTTTTGCTTGCAAAAATGCACGGGCACAATTGCGTCCTGGCATTCCCGAAATCGAACCACCTGGATGAGTCCCTGCACCAGTCAAAAATAGATTTTCAATTGGCGTTTTGTAGTTCGCTATTTCTGGTAAGGGACGGAAAAATACCATCTGATCTAAAGTCATGTCAACATGGTAATAATTCCCTTTGTACGCACCTAATCTTTCTCCTAGTTCTGCTGGACTTTCTACACGACGGGCGATAGTTGCACTCTTAACATTGGGTGCATAGTCTGCCAATTTATCAATCACCCTATCTGCAACTTTGTTTTTCAATTCATCAGTCCAACCAGTACCTTTTAAACCTGTCCCCTCTGCACCGGCAATTTGATAGGGGGCAAAATACTCAATCCATACAGTATGCTTACCTGGGGGTGCTAACGTGGGGTCTAAATAACTAGGCATCACCACATACATTGATGGGTCAGCATCAGGTATCTGTCCCAAAGTACATTTACTATGAGCCTCTTCTACATGAGCTACGGAATCTGCAATTAAAATTGAACCGACGAGATATTCGTCTTTGTGGGCGTGGTATGGAAAACGCAGTGGTTCGTCTAAAGCCAAATCTATTTTGAGGATGGTTTCGTTGTTATTAACGATGCGGCGTTCTAGTCTTTCCCATAAATTTGGATCGGCTCCATCAACATCGCTTTTATCAGTCATTTGCAAAAATAACCGCTTGGCATCAATATTAGAAATAACCCCGTATTTAGCGCGATATTCCTTACCGCCAGCAACCCGCACACCCACAGCTTTGCCATTATCAATTAAAACTTTTTCAACGTGCTGATCTGTAAGAATAACGCCACCTTGACTTGTGACTAAATTCACCAAAGCTTGCACAAGTGCGCCAGTTCCGCCGCGAGGTCTGGCCATTCCAGGGTTGTGACGCATCGCCATCATAATTGCCCCAATAGCAAGGGTTTTTTGCGATGGCGGCGCACCAAGTTCTGATGCGAGTCTGGCTAGTGGTGCTTTCAGAAATTCTTCATCAAACCACTCATTAAGTAAATCTTCAGCGCTGGTTAACATAGTCCGAATAAAGTCCAGCGTTTTGTTTGGAGAACCAATAACCGAAAATAAATCTTTCAGTTTGGTGATGTCGTAGTTACCAAGGATGTCTATAATCGACTTTGGCGGTGCATTAAACATGGGAATCATTGCACCTAGCGATCGCTGCCAAAAATCTACAAATTCTGCATATTTTTTGGCATCACGTTCACTGTAACGGGCGATTTCTGCACAAGTTTTTTCTACCGACTTATGTCCTAAGAAATACTTCCCATCAGGATGAGGACAGAAAACAACAGGATCACATTCCAAATAATGCAAGCCGTATTTTTCGAGTTCTAATTCTTCAACAACTGGGCCCAAATGAATAAATTCATGGTCAATAGCACACAAGTTAAATTTAAATCCGGGAGCTTCTTGGGGTAAACATTCTTCAGTTGTTGCTGCACCACCTGGTACAGAACGCTTTTCTAGTAGCAAGACGCTATAACCAGCTTTTAGCAGATAAGCTGCACAAACTAGCCCATTGTGTCCAGCACCGATCAGCACAACATCATACTCTTGCATAGTTGTTATTTTGAAATTAAGTAACTTCCCAAATAATAGAAAACTTTTAGTAAACTGGCATCAACCATGAGTAACAAAAATTATATTTTTTTCGTGTCAATACTACTAAAGAGATAGTACATCTGATGATGGTATTTGCTTAACTTTAGTTTCTACCATAACTATTAAATTGCCAATTTCTACTTTAATATCTTTGATATTAAATGCCATATCTTCCCATTGAAAATATGGGATATTCATCAATTCTTTAGCTTTCTGCATTAAAGCGGTAACTAATTCTATTGAAATCCCCCCTCCCTCAGTGCAGTTAAAACTTTCCAACATCGCGGGTTGTGAATGAGTTTGTGGACGAGCGATCGCAGTGTAAGCGAAAGGGCGAGTATTTCCCATTTCCTTTAACAGCACTTTTCCTCTAAATTCCATTTTGCCATTGCCAGGTAAAAATACCTGAATTTGCTGCGGCTCAAAACTCACAATTTCACCATCTACATTCAATTGCAAGTTTTGCATCTGGCTGCGAACCAAGTCTGATGCCAAGGCGACGTTAATATCTACTTCTGTGAGTATAATTCGAGCAATGGCATTTACCGGCTCATTCAGTTCTATTCGACCAAAAATAGCACTGAAGGGATTGATAGCAATACTATCAGTTTGCAGTTTGATTTCCTGGACGCGAATGCCTTCTTGGATGACTAATCCTTGACCTGTAACCGAAACTCCATCCGCCTGTCCTTGAACTATTTTTAATAGATCAGTTTGGACATCTATTTCTATTTTTTCTACTTCATCTAGCTTATCGGATATTCTCCTTTCAGCTTCCTGGGATAGAAATTGTTCCTCCAACCGATGCTGATCAGGCATGAATTAGTAATCTCCTGAATATCTTCTTACTTTTTACTGTAAAGGCTGATTCTGAAGAGTGAATCTATATTGGGGTATAGGTAATTTGTGATTTGGAATCAGGATTGCGATCGTTAATTATGCATTAGACATATAGCGGTTCTCGCTTGGATGCAATAGAGTTTGACCTCACTTCCATTCCTCTCTCCTAAAAGGAGAGAGGCTTTGAATATTACTCCCCTTCCCTTGTAGGGAAGGGGCTGGGGGTTAGGTCTGTATTGCACTCAACTGAGAACCGCTATAGGAGAATTGTTTTGACGTAGCACTGCTACGTCTCTACAAGGGTTCTGGGTAACGCATATTTAATTTCACTCCTATGTCTATTAGCTTGAAAATCTATCTAAATATATAGCAGATTTCTTTTTTTATGAGTAAAAATACCCTCGCCCTGGCGAAGGTCATTCGCACGCCAGTTGCTCATGGGGGAAACCCCCAGACGCTCGCGGACTCGCTAACGCTGCGCTATCGCCAATGGAAGCTCCCCTTGGGAGAAGACCGCACTGGCTTGGCTATACAGACAAAACCCACGGAGGTGGGTTTCAAATTCTTTGAGTTTGCGTAGGCGGGCTTGGTTTGTGTAGCTGCAATTTCTAATGGCCAGGTATATTTGCTAACTCAAGTTTTGGTTGCGTGACCATTTAAATTACTTATTCTAACGTTGCAAAAAAGCAATAAACTGTTACAACCTCGAAGATGTAAAATTTTTGTTAAATTCAACGAGCATCTACAGTTTCACCTAATCGTCAAAAGGTACTCAGCATGACTGCAATCTCTCCAAAGGCATCTTCAGCGCTTCCCAATTTTTCTGAAGGCATTCAATATTTTGGTGAAGCGTTACCAGATTTTGAAACTTATGGTGCAACACCTGCTATAGAGTCGGGCAAAATAGCGATCGCATCTCCCACAGACAAAGCAGCTGTATATCAAACCTTACTGGCTGCTGATGCCCTCCGCTACCTGACTTTACAAGTTACCGCTAGTAAAGCTTCTGGACATCCCGGTGGATTCGCCAGCCAAGCAGAAGCTTATGCATCTCTTGTCATGCTGGGATACAAGAACATTATCACCGAAGTCGGACACCACGCCCCCGGATTTTATAGTGCCATGTTCTTGGATCGTTCGCTAGAGGACATGGGAATATTTACAGTTCAACAATTGCGCGATCGCTTCCGAGAAAAGCACGGACTTTTAGGGCATCTTTCTGGTTACATCCCCGGTATTCTCGCACCTGCGGGACCTTTAGGACAAGGACAACACTTTGCAATGGCGGCTGCACTGTTGCACAAAGATAAGTTATTCCCCTTCACAGTTGGGGATGGGGGATTGGGTGAGCCTTATATTGTCAGTGCGATCGCCCATTTCCATACAGCTTATCCGGCTGTCACCAACTTTTTACCGGTATTGGTGTGGAACGGTTACAGCCAAGAACATCACAGCATGGTTTCCCTCAAAACCAACGAACAAATGCAAGCATATTGGCAAGGTAACGGTTTTGATGAAGTGGTGTTAGTTGATGCCAAAGATTTTGACGATCAAAACCAGCTAGGGGATTACGTTGATAGTACCGCCTTTTCCTTTGAGAAACGCCTAGCATTTACTCAAGCAGTCCTTTCTGGTGTAGATCAAGCAGCCCATTTTGCACTGGGTGGTAAACTTACCGTCTTCATTATTAAACAACTCAAAGGTGCAGGAGTCCACGCGCGGGGGGCAAAATCTCACAACCTCTATGCTAAAGATACGCTGGATGCGCCACATATTATTAGTGCATTGCAAACCCGTGCTTTGTCTGCGGAAGCTTGGCAATTAGTCAGAACAAATGCCGAACGCGCCGGTGGTGGCCCAGCAGCAAAAACTGTGGTGACAGAATTTGAATTACCATTGCCAGAATTAGGCGAATTACCTTTAGAAGAATATGCAGTTGGAGGTGAACCAAAAGTTTCCACAACCGCAATGGGACGATTGGTAGGAATAGTTGGAAACAAAGATCAGAATTTCCTGGTTACCAACGCCGATGGTAACGAAGCATCAGGAATTGCCAACATCAACCAAGCATTAAAGATTATCCACCCCACAACCGACGATTTATATAATCAAGCACCAAATGGACAAGTTTATGAACCATTGAGTGAAGATGCTTGTGCCGGTTTAGCTGCGGGTTTAGCGTTAATGGGTGCGAGAACTTTGTGGTGTTCTTACGAATCTTTTGCCATCAACGGATTACCAATTTGGCAAACTGTAACTCAAGCAATGGCAGAATTACGCCGTCCCACACCCTCGACTATTACTTTATTCACAGCCGGGGCATTAGAGCAAGGGCGCAATGGCTGGACTCACCAACGTCCCGAAATTGAAGCTTACTTTGCTTCGTTGATGCGAAATGGAAATGTTTTCCCATTATTTCCGCCTGATGCTAATAGTATTCAAGTCTGTTATGACTGGGCATTGAAAACTAAAAATAAGGGAATTGTGATTACTGCAAGTAAATCACCATTGCCAATTCGCACAACTTTAGAACAAACTCGTCAAGGGTTGCGCGATGGTGCGGTGCTATTACATGAAGTCGCTGGTGATAAACAAGTTGTATTTGCTGTCATTGGCGATTTAACATTAATGCCAGTATTTGAAGCTGCGGCTTTCTTAGAAACTGAAGATATTGGCGTGAAGATAGTTTCTGTAATTAATCCTCGGCAATTGTACCGTAGCCACGATACCGCATGGGATACTTGTTCTGAACCCGAAAGCGGTTTCTTAGATGATGCAAAATTTGCCGAATTATTTGATGGCGATGCGCTAATTGCGGTGACAGGTGGTGCGGCGGGGATGCTGGAACCGATTCTGTTGCGGAGTACAGCGAAGCGCGACACCTTTGCATGGAAACGTGGCGAAACTACAGCCAGTGCTGGTGAGTTGATGGCTTTTAATGGATTGACTGCGGAGGCGTTGACGAAAAGGGCGATCGCGTTAGTCCATTAGACATCTGGTGAAAAAGAATTGTTTTGACGTAGCAGTGCTACGTCTCTACAAGGTTTCTGGGTAACGCATATTTAATTTTTACCAGATGTCTATTAAATAAAGCTGGAATTGTTTCTACTTTGATCGCATTTATACGTATAGAAACGCTGAAAATTGCGTCGTAATGCGTATATTTGCGTTTTTTTATTGAAGAGAACTTAGCAGACAGGAAAAATGGGAGTAGATTTGCTGAAATTCTTTGACAAAAGCTGGTTTTGGAGTCACAAAAGCTGCTTTAGGAGTCGCAAAAGTTAGTTTACGAGTCCGAAACTTAGTTTACAAGTCACAAAAGCTGGTTTACGAGTCGCAAAAGTTAGTTTACGAGTTAGAAACTTAGTTTACAAATCGCAAAAGCTGGTTTAGGAGTCGCAAAAGTTAGTTTACAAGTCGCAAAACTTGATTTTTGAGCTAGGACGAAGGGTGATATTTTTATCTGGAGGCGTGGGGAATGTGGAGACTTGAGGAAAAGTGCGATCGCGTTACTCCCTTCCCGCCAGAAGAATACCTAATTTTTTTTTACGAACCGCAAACGCGAGTGCGTCTCCCCTTCTCCCAAAGGGAGAGGCTAGCGCCAAGGGAGAAGGACGCCAAGGAAGAGAGAGAAAAATCAATAGGTAATCTTCTAAGGGGAAGGGAGTAGTGCATTAAAGGTTTGGTTTTGTAGGTGAGAAAGTAACAAATTTTAACCGCAGATGCACTAATGCGATCGCAGATGATGACGTTTTTTTGCGTATATTTGCACCGTAACCCAACACTAAATCACCTGAATTTAAAGCAGATAAGTTAATATGTAAAATTTTTTTTGTGACAAGTGAGATCATTTGTTGGGTTTCACTCCGTTCCACCCAACCTACAAGGGTGTGTCATGGCTATTTTCATAAACACATATTCCCCAATAATTACAGCTTATTAATCAAATTTAAAAGATATGTTAATCGTAAGTAAAAATTCTCCAAAATCTAATACCTCTTGTTGCTTATCAAGAGGTAATATTCTTACCTTATGTATAATAATTTCCTCAATACTCATTTTCTATAGCCTCTAGTATCAACTAATTTATTTTAAATTTTAAAATATTATTTGGCTGTATGCCTTGATAAATTATAAATTTATCAGCCGCGATCGGTTGAAAAGCAGTCTATAATAAGGTCATACTGAAGATTTTCCTCAATCTTAGAAGTTAATTATACTTATAAAATTGGAAGAAATATATAGAGATATTTATACTTTACCAGAAGAAACTCAAAGATTACTACTTGATTTTATTCAGTTACTCAAAAAGCGGTATCCTCAATCAGAATACCATAGTCAAGAAAAAAGTCTTTATGATAAGTTTGATCAAATTGGATTCATTGGTTATTGTTCTGTTGACGAAAATTTATCAACAACCTATAAAAAAGTATTATCTAATACATTAGATAACAAATATGATCATCGTTGATACAGGATTTTGGTTAGCTTTTAAAAAAGTCAATTCTCATATTCAGTAAATTTTATGCTCAAAATTGTTCAAGCAACCTGCACTAATGGCGAACTGGTTCTGAGTGAAAAACTTAGCCCCGAATTAGAAGGTAAAACCATACAAATTGTGATTCTGGAACAAAGTCAATCTACTGAAAAAATTGATCATGCAGAATCAAAAATCTACCAATTTTTAGCAAAAGTCAATAATTACTCTTTCCTACTTCCTACAGATTATAAATTTAATCGAGAAGAAATATATGAGCAGTAATATTTTTTTCGATGCCAATCTGTGGATTTATCTTTACGCTAAAAACCCACCTGATAAATATCATAAAGTTGCAGAAATTATCAAAAATAATTCATCATTGCTCTTAATTAGCACTCAAGTTTTAGGTGAGTTATTTCATGTTTTAACTCGAAAAAAATTTACCTCAAAAACAGATGCGATTACAATTATATCAGATATAATTAATACTTTTCCTGTTGAAGCGATTAATACAACAGAAGTTATGCAAGCATTAGAAATTAATACGAAATATAACTACTCTTATTGGGATAGCCTAATTATAGCTACAGCTTTACTAGGTAAATGTTCCATAATTTACTCAGAAGATATGCAACACAATCAGCTAATAGATAACCAAATAAGAATCCTTAATCCATTTGTTTGATTTATATTTGCACCACCCTGTTATTATTAGCTACCTTACTATCGCAAAAAAACTATTCCTATATCACCTTAATCTAATATTCTGGGAGATCACTAGTCAAAATAACCCGATCAAGTTATTGAATCTAGGACTTACGCAACTGGCATATTATTTTTAGTTTGTAGTGAGGACTTTAGTCCTTAAAATCAGGACTGAAGCCCTTACTACAAACTAAAAGTTTTTATTTTTTGTGACACTTGCGTAAGTCCTAGAATCATTATCGCTATCAATCTTACAGCCTCAGCCAAGTATAATGTAATTAAGATTTTACATAAGGATGAAACCATGACTAACACTCAAAAGATGGTTCGGTTAAACTTAGATTTGTCACCTGAACTAAATCAGATATTAGACGAACTAGCAAATAAAATAGGCACAAATAAAGGTGATGTTTTGCGTCAGGCTATAACCTTGATGCAAATTATGGTTATAGCTAAAGAGGAAACCAAAAAATTAGGAGTTCCAGAAGCAAATCAATTGATAGTGAATGAAATTCTACTCTCATCTGAACAGCAGCCAAAACCCCATGCATCAGAAGCTTTTTTAGAAACCTTTGGAATTTGGGAAGACATACGCACCGCAGAAGAAATTGTTGATGAAATATATTCAAGTCGTACTATAAGCGATCGCAATTATAGCTTGTGAACTATTTACTCGACACTGATACGTGTATTTATTGGCTTAACGGTCGTCAGCCAGTCAGAGATAAATTATTAGCAGTCGGATGGGATGAACTATGCATTTGTGTCATCACTGCTGCTGAATTGTATTATGGTGCATACAATTCTAATCGAGTTTCAGAAAACTTAGGTAATGCAGAAGACTTTATTCAAAACTTACCCGTTCTACCTTTAACTGATCCTGCTCTCAGAAAATATGGTGAATTAAAAGCAGAACTCCGTAAAATAGGACAAACAATTGCTGAATTTGATTTACTAATTGCTAGTGTTGCAGTTGCAGAAAATTATACTCTAGTAACAAATAATACTCGCCATTATGAACGTATCAATGGATTAAAATTGGACAACTGGATTCTGCCTTAGAAACTCAACATTAGTTAGTGCCGATTATTTGGCTGTATGCCATTCTAAATTAGATTATCAGCCGCGATCGCGCAATTTCTCTTCTACCGATTGGACGTACTTGTATGCTGTAGAGTGAAACAATTGCCACGGTTTCGCCATCTAATGTGACAAATTCAACCTCATATCCTTTGCCACCCTGATGTACTAAAACAACTGTACCTATATCACCCTGTTCTAAACTATGTTCTGGGAGATCACTAGTCAGAATAACCCGATCAAGTTCTTGAATCATTCTTTTCTTTAGTTTATCGCCAATTGTCTCTTAATTTCTCGCCTTTTTGAGCGTTATATTTATTCTAGACCTCAACTATCCAATATTAATTTATTATGAAATTTCAAGTAATTTTTACTTTTGATTCAGAATATGCAGGCTATGTTGCTGAGGTTCCTGAACTTCCAGGCTGTGTGAGTCAAGGCAAAACACTAGATGAGGCAATTGAAAATATTAAAGATGCTATTACGGGATATCTCCACGTTCAAGCTAAACATGGCAAACCTTATATTGTTAAGGAATTGCAAGAGCCACCTCATACTTTGGTGTGAATCAAAACCAACTTTATCAATTCCTAATCACCGAGAATTAGCACCTGGGTTAGTTAGAAGTTTGATTCGACAGGCAGGAATTACAGTTGATGAATTCCTCGAAAACAAATGAACATAGATACAAGCATCATTTAATATTCGTAATTACGAACGCATCAATCAATTAAAATTGGACAACTGGATTCTGCCTTAGAAACTCAACATTAGTTAGTCCCATAGGCTGTTACAGGCATCATTATATTAGTCAGACGATCGCTCTTCATCTCTATGTCCCAGGTATTCCTCCCCCAATCGCAGCAAAAAGACCTACCCTTCACCGCTCTTGCGCCCATGCAGGATGTGACAAACCTCTGGTTTATGAAGGTCGTTGCCCACTACGGCAGCCCTGACTACTTCTTTACCGAGTATTTCCGCGTGAATGATACTTCACGGCTCAATCGTAGCATTCTGGCAGCAATCACCGAAAACGACACGGGTCGCCCCGTTTTTGCTCAAATGATTGGCGAAAGCATTCCAGACTTAGTAAGGACAGCAAAGGAACTTTGCAACTATAATATCGCTGGAGTTGACTTGAATATGGGCTGTCCAGCACCTAGAGTCTATCGCAAAAATGTCGGGGGTGGATTACTGCTCTCACCAGAAAAAGTGGATCGAATTTTGGGGGAACTGCGTTTTGCTGTCAATGATCGACCTTTAACCGTCAAGATGCGCCTAGGTTTTGAAAATACAGATAACTTTTACAAAATTCTAGATATGATCAATCGCCACAACATTGATTTGCTGAGTTTGCATGGTCGCACAGTGAAAGATATGTACCACGGGGCAGTAAAATATGATTTGATTGCTAAAGCAGTGAAACGGGTTGATTGTCCGGTGCTTGCCAATGGCAATATCCACTCGGCGACAACTGCTGTTGAGGTGCTTTCTCAAACCGGCGCAGCAGGTGTGATGGTGGGACGCTGGGCGATCGGGAATCCTTGGCTTTTTAATCAAATTCGGCAGGCTTTGCGCTTCGAGACGATCACACCCGTTCCTTTAGTAGAGGTACGCAACTATATTGATCGTTTATGGCAAACCCCCATAGCAGCAACTATGCCAGTGCGATCGCGCCTAGGTTACCTCAAAATGTTCCTCAACTATATTGCCCTGAGTGTTGACGCTGAAGGTCATTTCCTGCGGTTGATGCGACAGACCTCTACCGAGGTAGAAATGTTTAGCCTCTGCGATCGCTTTCTCCTTGGTGATCTGACAAAAACTTTAGCCCTAGCACCCTACTCAGGCGTGTAAGTCTAAACAGCATGACAGACATAACAGATTCATCAAAAATAATTGCCAGTAAAAGTGACAATCCACTAATTTTGTCACCGGAAAACTTGCAGTCACAAGAAGACATAGAACTTGAGCGAAAACTTCGAGAACTCAAGTTTAAACAAGAACTAAGGAAAGATTGGATTTTATTTATTATCAGGGATGTAGTAATTTTTCCTGCTGCCATCCTTTTTATTTTTGCTGTCAGTGGTTATTCCCTATTTACCCAGATTCATCGGTGACTTATCTGGCTACAATTTTTAATCAACCACAGAGACGCAGAACAAGTAAGCTGACATAAATAAACTTTGGTTTGGCACTGATGGCAATTGGCGGTATCGGATTACTCTGCGACGACTGATTAAAGCCGCAATCTCTCGCCAAGGTGAATTTTTCGCCGATGCTTCGGTTGTAGAGTTTGTACAAAAATTCTTGACATTGCCTACAAGTATTAACTTGACTTTTCACGGCATCTGGAAAACCTCTCTTTAAATCTCTCTTCCTTTAAGGAGAGAGACTTTGAATTTCCCACTTAGAGCATCCAGAAGGAGGTTAGGGGGTTAGGTTTTTGGTAGACTTTTCCACATAACCTGAATTGTCAGAAGTATTAACTTGCTTAAAAAAGTTTAGACAAAAAGCCAGCATTCCAGAAATTTGATTGCTATATTATATTAAATAACTATTCTGGCAAGGGTTAAAAAGCTGTGCGGGATGATTTACAGGGCTTGGAAATTAGTCAGGATGAACTGCAAAGGCTGACTAATTTGCCTGTTAATGAGGAACTTGTAATCATTACAAAGACTCTGAAAATATTCGCAAAGATATATATCCAAAAACTTCAAAGTTCGGAAGCAGCAACCGTAGCTTTTATTGGATTTTCTACATTTGTTTTTAGCTATATTTTATTTGATATACTTCTGAAAATTTTTCTGACGTGGATAACAGTTCCATCCTGGCTATCGTTAATAATATTAAGCTTTTGGGTTGGTGGACTTACGCAAACTATCTTATATTTAATCTGGAAAACTAGAAGTAGATTTGTCAAAAAGAATCTGACAAACTCTCTGGAAATTATGTTAAAAGAAGTGAATAGATATAATACTGTTATTAGAGTCATAGATATCAATGACCAAATAGAAGAAGCTGGTAATCCAGAAGTGGTTATAAAGGAAAGAGAGGGTGTTATCGAAGCCCTTAAACTCACCAAAGCTGATTTAGTTCGAGCTTTGAAAACAGAAAGGATTTTGAGAGAGAATAAGAGCTTTATCCTTAGTAATACAGAACTATTCGTCAACAATTTAGCAACTTTAACAGCCATGCAAGTAACTGAACAGGCTACTGAGCATGGAAGGTTGCTCAATGAAGCATTACAAATTGCATTAGATGTGCAACATGAAATGAAAAGATTACAGACTCAGCGTTAAGAGGGTGTTTAAATCAGTGAACAGTTAACAAGTATCCGCATTATCACAGTAACTCTCTCGGGGATTTGACAGCGACACCAAACACGCCATGCCAGAGATATGGGGGACTAATGACCAATGACAAAGGACAAATGACAGCCCTTGCCAGTTAGCTTTAATTGCGCTAACCTACTTACTTTTCAAACATTCTCTTAAGCAGCCTTATTCAGCCTGCCAACGATCACACCTAATTGAATAGCTATTATGCCAATGATTGCACTGCCAATCCAGTACAACAGTGCGACGCCCGAATTGCCCTTCTGAAGCTGTATAAAAGTCTCTAATCCATAAGTCGAGAAAGTTGTATAAGCACCACAGAAGCCAGTTGCTACTATCAACCGTATTTCGGGAGAAAGGTTCTTAAACCGTTCTGCGTTAAGGGTGAGAAATAAGGCGATGAGGAAACAGCCAGTCACATTGATAAAAAAGGTGCCATAATAGGCAAAATCCTTGCCGAAGGTTATTTTTGACCATTCCAAAATATAATAGCGACTCAAAGCACCGGGAATAGCACCCAAAGCGATCGCGATCGCATTGCGAATGGCAGGATTTTGAGGCATGGAAAGCTCCTGTGAATAAATTGAAGGTATAATATAAGTACGTTGTGCGAAAAAATCAAGTATGTTACGAAACGTAAATAAGCTTAAAACCTTTACTAATGACAAATGACCAATACTTCGACTTCGCTCAGTACAAGTGACAAATGACAGCCTTAGCCAGTTAACTTTAATTGCGCCAACCTACTTATATCGAGGCAAGTATTGATGTAAGTTAGAGGGACATTTGCCTTGCCAACATAGCACCGAGTTGAATGCCAATTAGACCAAAAATTGCACTACCTACTCCGTAAAAAGTCGTTACCCCAACCTTTCCATGCCGCCACAGTGTCAGGGTATCAAACCCGTAAGTCGAGAAAGTTGTATAAGTACCTAAGAAGCCAGTCGCTACCATTAACATCAACTCAGTGGGAAAGTTGGCAATTCCGGAAATTAGCGTCATAAAAAACCCCATACAGAAACAACCTGTAATATTGATGATCAATGTCCCATAGGGAAAGGTGTTTCCGAAAAGTTTTTTAGACAACTCGGTGATGTAGTAGCGACCTAATGCACCGGGAACAGCTCCTAAACTAATGGCGATCGCATTAATAACAGGTTCTGACATTACAGTACTCCTCAAATAAATAAAATTATAAAAACCTCAAGCTGAAGCCAAATTGCTAAATAAACATCTTGGTCTGAGAGGATGTTTGAAAAGTATTTTTGGTAACATCTAAGCCTCCCAAACCTAACCCCCCTAGCCCTCCAACCCTTGGAGAGAATGGGGGTTTCAAAGCCTCTCTCCGCTTTAGGGAGAGGTTTGGAGAGGGGTTTAAGTACCTATGCAAAATAAATTGTATATTATGGAAATAGTAATGTAAAATATCTTCTTGGTCACAAGAAGGTCAAAAAAATGCGATTTATTAAAGATTTAACTATTGATACAATCAAATTACTTA
>NZ_JAIVFV010000110.1 GCF_020829445.1 Nostoc sp. CHAB 5836 | reverse complement strand
AATGTTGAACTCATTGAAGATTGGAACCAAGATTGGAGCAAGGTTTGCCTTGAGTCTGGCAATTCTGATGAGCATTGGTTTAATCTCCTACCAAAGCACTAATGAGCTAATTGAAACTTCCCGCAACTGGCGGAAGAAGATAAAATATTGGCGACACCAACATTATCTAAAATTTTGCCCCCGCCCGTTCGCAAAATTATTGGGGATCTTTCAGATCGGGAAAGAGTACTGATTGGGTTAGATTTGCTCTATGAAGAACTAGGTGAAGAAGATTTTGAAGAGTAAGATTTTAATCATCAAAAATAATGAAAAACTTTAGTAATAAAACAAAAATTTTTTAACACCCTTTTATTATCAAGCAATGAGTGAAAACGAGCAAGTAGAATCAACCCAAGCACCGATAATTAGGGGTGTAGAAAAAATTCGCACGATGATCGAAGGGTTTGACGATATTAGTCATGGTGGTTTACCAATTGGTAGAACTACCTTGATCAGTGGCACCTCCGGCACAGGCAAAACTTTATTCTCTCTTCAGTTTCTCTACAACGGTATCACCTACTTTGATGAAGCAGGAGTATTTGTTACCTTTGAAGAATCACCCAGTGATATTATTAAAAATGCCCATGTTTTTGGTTGGAACTTGCCACGCCTCATCGAAGAAGGTAAGTTATTTATTCTCGATGCATCTCCCGATCCAGAAGGTCAAGATATTGTTGGTAATTTTGACCTTTCTGCACTCATTGAGCGCTTGCAATATGCCATCCGCAAATACAAAGCTAAACGAGTTTCAATCGACTCAATAACAGCAGTATTTCAGCAGTATGAAGCAATGGGAGTAGTGCGACGTGAGATTTTTCGGCTGGTAGCACGTCTTAAACTACTGAGTGTCACCACTGTAATTACCACAGAACGTGCGGAAGAATATGGCCCAGTTGCCTCTTTCGGGGTGGAAGAATTTGTTTCCGATAATGTAGTAATTGTTCGCAACGTTTTAGAAGGAGAACGCCGCCGCCGCACAATTGAAATTCTCAAGTTGCGCGGCACAACTCATATGAAAGGCGAGTATCCCTTCACAATTACTAATGAAGGAGTTAACATCTTTCCACTGGGGGCAATGCGCTTAACTCAACGTTCTTCTAATATCAGGGTATCTTCTGGTGTCAAAACCTTAGATAAAATGTGCGGTGGTGGTTTCTTTAAAGATTCAATTATTTTGGCAACAGGAGCTACAGGTACTGGCAAAACCCTGTTAGTCAGTAAGTTTATTCAAGATGGCTGCCTCAATGGAGAACAGGCAATATTATTTGCCTATGAAGAATCACGTGCCCAATTATCTCGTAATGCTTCCTCTTGGGGAATTGATTTTGAAGAATTAGAGCATCAAGGTTTACTCAAAATAATCTGTACCTATCCCGAATCAACTGGTCTAGAAGACCACTTACAAATTATTAAATCAGAAATTGCTGTCTTCAAACCCGCTCGCATCGCCATTGATTCCCTATCAGCACTAGCTAGAGGAGTCAGCAATAATGCATTTCGGCAGTTTGTAATAGGTGTGACGGGTTATGCTAAACAAGAAGAAATTACAGGTTTCTTTACCAACACAACTGACCAGTTTCTGGGAGCGCATTCCATTACTGACTCCCATATCTCCACGATTACCGATACAATTCTGATGTTACAATACGTAGAAATTCGCGGAGAAATGTCGCGGGCAATTAACGTATTTAAAATGAGAGGCTCTTGGCATGATAAGGGCATTCGCGAGTATAATATTACAGCTGACGGGCCCGATATCAAAGATTCTTTCCGAAACTACGAACGGATTATCAGTGGTGCTCCTACTCGCGTTAGTATCGATGAAAAGGCGGAACTTTCTCGCATTGTTAGACGTTTTGAAGACAAACAGAGTTCCGAACCCTAAATTTAGTATCGTAGTATATTCTTTCCTAAATTTAGTATCGTGCTATATTCTGTGGTGAAGAAAGGTTTTCTGCCGCTAGATTGATTTTTGTGTGAGGGGATGCGGTGAAAGGACAGCAATTATTTTTTTATAGCTTCTTACCTGGTGTGACGGCAGCAGTCTTAACAACTGGGCCTGCTTGGGCTAGTACTGCGAAACTAACTGGGGTACACCTGGCGTCTTCTCCTAGTGTTTTGACTTCTAATTATGGTCAAGACTTGGATGTGGATACCATGAATACCCAACTGCCTAAGGGCGCAAATGTTAGTGTTCCAAGCCTAGTACCTGCTTTTGGTTTTAGTAAACTGAGTGTGAAGCCTTTAAGTAATAACAGTACTCCAGTATTTACGCCTGGACATACTGTTGTGCCAATAAAACAATTACTTAAGAAAGATAAAGGTAGATTTTTTAGTTTAACGCCTACCTCTAATCCTTCCCAACAGCTTGATGTCAGTCGTTCTGTTCCAAATAACCAAAAACAGAGTAATTCAAGCGCTTATGGGCAGAAATCAAAGAGGATAGTAGTTCCTAACTACACTTCCAAATCCCCTTCTGTCCAAAAAGAAATTTTGTCCCTGTCTTCTGCACAGCAGCCAGAGGTTCAAAAGATAAATACTGTTACTCAGTTGGAGACATTTTTACAATCTTCAGCTACAGGTAAAGCAGCAGCAAAGCTGCTGTCAGCGCAGAGGTGTCCACAAGAGTTGGGAAAAAGCAAGACTGACTCCTTGGCTAATTTGCCACAGACCTCAAACACCTGCTTAGAACAAAATGCCACTGGCCCCGTGGCTCAGAGCAATACCCCGATTCCGGCAGATTCGACACCAACTCTGCCAGAAACTGTAATTCCTGCACCAGGGGGGTCAGTGCCAACTCCCACTGTACCGAGAACCGTAACTCCTGCGCCGTCGGGACCGGTGCAAATTCCCGATAATCTGACTCCCATTTCCAATCCACTGCAATTTCCCACCAAACCAGAGGAAGTAACATTTAAGGGAAATCAGCCGATTAGTTTGGCACAAGCTCTGGAGCTAGCACGGCGTAACAATCGGGAGCTACAGGTGTCTTTATTGGAGCTAGAACGCAACCGAGCGGCTCTACGCGAGGCGCAAGCTGCTTTATTGCCCACTCTGGGAATTAGCACAGATATTACTCGCAGTCAGTCTGCTAATAGTCAGCTGGTTGACGCCATCAGGGGCTTTGGTTCTAACCAAGATCAACCTGGTACATCTTTTTCCGGTCAAGCACAACTTTCATATAACGTTTATAGTTCTGGGAGAGTGCAAGCTAACATCAGAGGGGCTGAAGAACAGGTACGTTTCAATGAGTTGGCTGTAGAAGCTCAGTCTGAGGAAATTCGGCTGAATGTTGCCACAGACTACTATAATCTGCAACAAGCAGATGAACAAGTACGTATTGCCCAATCGGCGGTGCAGAACTCTGAGGCTAGTTTGCGTGATGCAGAAGCTTTAGAGCGAGCTGGGGTTGGTACGCGGTTCGATGTGTTGCGATCGCAGGTGAATTTAGCAAATGCCCAACAAGATTTGACTAATGCTAGATCCCAGCAGTCAATTGCCCGTCGTCGTTTAGCAACTCGGATAAGTTTGGCGCAGGGGATAAATATTAGTGCTGCTGACCCTGTACAATTAGCTGGTCTTTGGAACCCAACGCTAGAACAAAGTATTGTGTTGGCTTTTCAAAATCGTCCGGAACTGCAACAGCAGTTAGCACAACGGAATATCAGCGATCAACAGCGTAGACAGGCCCTTGCGGAGCTAGGGCCTCAAGTTAGTTTGGTCGCTAGCTACGAGCTGCTAGACCAGTTCGATGATCGTGTCAGCATTACTGATGGTTATTCATTCGGAGTTAGGGCAACCCTAAATTTATTTGATGGAGGAGCAGCAAGAGCAAGGGCAGATCAGTCCAAAGCTAATATTGCGATCGCAGAAACCCAATTTGCTGAACAGCGTAACCAAATTCGCTTTCAAGTAGAACAAGCCTATTCTACCCAGCAAGCTAGTTTGGAAAATGTTCAAACCGCTAATACCGCTTTAGAACAAGCTAGAGAAGCTCTACGTTTAGCCCGTTTGCGATTCCAAGCTGGTGTAGGCACTCAAACTGATGTCATTAACTCTGAAAACGACCTCACAAGAGCTGAAGGTAACCGAGTCACAGCAATTTTGGATTACAACCGCGCTTTAGCTCAGTTACAACGGTCTGTTACCCTCAGAGCATTACGCTAGTACTGCTGACTCATCTCTCAATATAAAATTATAAAAGCCTCATTTTTCAATAATTACATTGAAAAATGAGGCTTTTGGATCAATACAGGACTTACGTACCCAAAACCTCAGGACTCAATATTGCGTAGGTTTTGCATAAAAAATAGAAATGTGTAGGTTGGGTTGAGGAACGAAACCCAACATTTTCATGGGTTTGTTGGGTAACGCATTGCCTCAAACGCCACGTGCTTCTCCCTTGGCGCTAGCCTCTCACGAGTGGGAGAAGGGGAGACGCACTCGCGTTCAAGTCTCTTAACCCCAAGGGCGCTGTGGCTCCCCTTATAAACGGGGACTTTGAAAGGTTTTGCCCCCCAATTGATCGGGGGTTGGGGGATCTCTTGTGCGTAACTCGTGACATACTCCTACACTGTACTGTACTCAGTACAGTGTAGGCTTCTCACCCAATCCGGCTATTGCTTAGGAGGCGATGAGCTTTATTAGAGAGACGGAATGCCCTGCCGCCCCTGTTTATTAATTTTAACTTAGATTTGTTCGTTTCCTCCATGTTTCCCGACCGCGCTGTCCCATGGGTCGGGAAACTGTCGTCAACTCACTCGCAATTCATCCCACGCTCCTAAAAGTGAGACGTGGGGCTTCTTGCTGTTTCAGCTAAAAGAAACCTATTTGTAACAAGAATTTTGTGAAATGATATAGCATAACTAAGTGTTCGTAGTTTACCGCCGTAGGCATCGCTCGCCTTGTCAAAGACCCATGACTAAAGTAACATCTCAAGAAATTGCACAGTTTCGCTCTCAATTGGCAGACGATAAGAGCGATATGGAAGCGCTGGATTTGATTGAAGACTGTGATGGAGATTTAGAAGATGCGGCGATGACCCTAGCTATCCGGGCAGGACAACAACCAGAAAGAGCAAATTCCGAGTGGTTAGATGCCTTGGCTAGAAAATGGCGTGCGGTCATTTGCGAACAAGAATATCGAGAAGATTTGCTTAATAGTTCACTGCAAAAGATGATGGAACATCTAAAAGCAATGCCGACGTTTCCTAAAATTTTAGCAACACCAGTTTTGATTTATGTCCTCAAGCAAGGCGTGAATAATTTTTGTGAACCACTAGATTTGCTTGAGCTCAATATAGACCTAACCCCCAACTCCTTCCCTACTAGCGTTGAGGAGTAAGGATAAAAGCCTCTCCTAACTCCCAACTCCTAACTCCTAACTCCTAACTCCTAACTCCTAACTCCAACTGAGTGCAAGATTGATTCGACCAGGACTGATACGCTGTTAATTAAGGCAAAACTTCTATTAGATAAATTGTAAAATCAATGAATTACCTTGTTGCCGTATTACCAGACCGCATTCAAGCCGAAGCTGCTTACTTAGCTTTAGAAAAAGAAGGCATAAACAGTACTATCCTGGGAAGGGGGTATAAAACGGCTGATGAGTTTGGCTTAATTGACCCCAAAGATCAAGCTAAAAAGCAAGCAAAACTGATGGCAACCTGGCTGATACCATTTGGCTTCTTTGCAGGTTTTACATTCAGCCTCATCACTAATTTACATACTTTTGCCTGGGCAGGTGAAGTTGGCAATCATATCGTTGGCGGACTGCTGGGTGCTGCTAGTGGTGCTATGGGTGGTGTGTTTGTCGGTGGCGGAGTCGGTTTACTGATAGGTAGTGGTGATGCTTTACCTTATCGCAACCGCTTAGATGCGGGTAAATACTTAGTTGCCGTTCAAGGCTCTGAAACTCTCACTCGCCAAGCAACCCGAATCTTACGTCAGTTTGATCCAGAAAATATCCAAGGTTATGCTGATCCAAATACTGTGTATTGAATGAATCATAGTTTACACATTACAACACAGCGGCTTGAGTTACTTCCTTGTTCTTTGGAAGTATCACAAGCGGTAATTACAAGAAATAAATTACAAGTAGAAAGGCTTTTGGGGGTACGAGTTCCTGATGATTGGTATGAATCTGAGGTGTCAGATATTTTGCCAATCTATGGTCAGATGCTCATAGATGATCCTTCCCAGTTGGGTTGGGGTGTGTGGCTAATGATTCACATTGCCGATTCTACTTTAATTGGCGATTTGGGTTTTCTTGGTAAACCCGATCGCACAGGAACTGTAGAAATGGGTTATGAAGTGCTATCAGCTTATCGTCGGCAGGGATTTACTTTTGAAGCAGTAGAAGCGCTGGTCAATTTTGCCTTTACTCAGCCACAACTCAAGAGAATTATCGCTCATTCTCCAGACGATCATGTTGCCTCGATTCGCATTTTAGAAAAACTGGGAATGGAACAAATTGCTAAGGATGAAAACCTGCTGGAATGGGAATTAAGGTTAGGATCAAGATAGTTTTCAAGAGGGGAATGGGGCATGGGGCATTGGTAAAAAATAAATGACTAATGACTAATGACTAATAACTAACTCATAATTTTTAAGAATGTTGCCACGAGAAGAACTTTTAAAAGGTGTTGAAAATCGAGATAGTGTCGCTCGTGTAATTGACCAAGCAGAACAAGCTATCAAAACTTGGGAAGTGGTTTTGACTGATTTTCTGTCTCCCCCAGAATTGGCAGAAATTCAACGGGTGTTTAACCGATTAACAGAAGTGCAATTAGTCGCGTGGGGCGGATATCCACAAGCTGAACGTCAAAGAATAGCGATCGCTCGTTCAGAACTTCCCTTAAATCAATCTCAAGTCAGCCTTGTCGCCGTGGAAATTGCTGGTAATTTTCTGTTTGACACCGCCTCTCACCGCGACTTTTTAGGCGCAATGTTGGGAACGGGAATTGTTCGTGAAAAGACGGGAGACATTATAGTTTTGGGAGAACGGGGGGCGCAGGCGATTATCGCCCCAGAGTTGGTGGAATTTTTGTCAATGAGTCTTAAACAGGTGCGATCGGTTCCTGTGAAAACTCAGCAGATTGAGATAACTGAACTAAAGGTTCGAGAACCCAAGAAAAAAGAATTAACTACTGTAGAGGCTTCTTTGCGATTAGATGCGATCGCATCTGCTGGTTTTGGGATGTCCCGCAGCAAAATGGTTGATTTCATTGGTGCTGGTGATGTCCGCGTCAATTGGAAAGAAGTTACCCAAGCTAGTTCTCAAGTCAAATCAGGCGACTTAATCGCCATTCGCTCTAAAGGACGTTTAGAAGTTGGAGAAATTGCTGTTACAAAAAAAGATCGTTACCGAGTTCAATTAACAAGATATATCTAAGAAGTCAGGAGTTAACAGACCATTTATAAAGTAAACCTAAAATTGTAAGATGCGTTAAAGCAGCGCGTAACGCACCATATTTTCAGGTGTGTTACGGCTAAATTAGACTTTCTTAAATCCTCAAATTCCTGCACAGCCGTAACACACCCTACTTAAATATTTACTTTCTAAATAGGCTCTAAGTACAGATGCAGCGTAAAATCGTGGCCAATTGAGGGTTGAAATTTAAACGCATAGGCGCCTCGCCTTCCCGCAGGGTAGGAACGCAAAGGGAAGCGCATAGGCGCTTCGCCTTCCCGTAGGGTAGGAACGCAAAGAGAATTCGCTACGAATTTCTGAAATATTGTACTAAGAGTTAAAATTTAGGAGTTTGAAATTTACCACTTTCTTTAACTCCTAACTCCTAACTCCTAACTCCTAACTATATACTTAGGCTTGAAAGTGTTTTGCTAACATATTCAATAGAAGCTTGCGTGGTACTAGCCGAGATAATTTGCTTCTAATTTGAGTGCCAGTATCAGAACTAATAACAGTTGGATAGCCTTTTTCTAAAGCCTCTAAAGATTCACAAACCACTTTTTCAGAAGAATACACTTTATCTGTAGTGTTTGCCAGTTCTGGAGGAAAATTAGCTTCTGCAAAAAAGTTTGTTTCTATTGGCCCTGGACAAGTAACTAAAATACGGACACCATATTGACGATTTTCTGCCCATAGTGCCTCACTAAAGCTGAGAATAAAAGCTTTACTAGCAGCATAGACAGAAAGGTATGGGATCGGTTGAAATGCGGTAATTGAGGATACGTTAATAATACTTCCAGAACGACGTTGCCGCATCAAAGGGAGAAATTTATGGGTTAAATCGACCAATGCCAAAATGTTTAATTGTACGATTTTAACTTGTCTTTCTCCATCCCCTTCAGCAAAGTCTCCATAGTAACCAAAACCAGCATTATTGATTAATAAGTCAATGGTTAATTCCTTTGCTTTAGTGGCGTCAAATACAGCAGATGCTGCATTAGGTTCTGTGAGGTCTTGAACTATAACGTCTACTTGAATTTTGTGTTGTTCTTGTAATTGTTTAGCTAATTGGCTGAGTTTATCTTCAGAACGAGCAACGAGTACAAGATTTATTTTGCGTGCAGCTAGTTCCTGAGCAAAGGCTTTACCAATACCACTAGAAGCACCAGTAATTAAAGCAGTTAGCATTAGACATATTCAAATAGTTTTTAAACACTTATAAATTTTACCTATGTTGGTTATAAGTTTTAACTACCCAAAGTAATATACCAAAAAGAGCAAAAGTATTACTTAAGTAGGTCGGCACAATTAAAGCTAACTGGCTAAGGCTGTCATTTGTCATTTGTCATTTGTCCTTCGTCATTTACAACGGTTTTAAGCCTATTTACGTTTCGTAACATATTTATGTTTTTTCGCGCCAACTTACTTAGTACTGAAGTGAGGGTCAGCTTTCTGCACTCAGAATTTCACAATGGAAGCTATTGCGGAAGTTGAGAAACAGATTTACCGTCTTCTCAATCTCAAAAAATGGTTTTTGAATTGCTAATTACCATTTTTCAGACCAATAGATAATTTCTGAGGCTGAACTATTAATAGCAACGCCGTAGCTGTCTCCATGATTCCACTTGAAGCCAGGTCTACCTTTATCCTCTGTATTTAATACCAATATTTCATAATTAGCTGGAAAAGATTCCGTAGGAGAGTCACTGGTGTAGAAAAAAGTTGTCGGTACACCGTTACGCTGGTTTATGTGGTCGTTTGTGTTACCACCCCTATATTTGTGCTTTGCACTATTTCTGTATTGTGAAAGTAATTTTTCTATCTTGTTTGGTGGCTGTTTCAGCCGAATTTGAAAAAAAGTATTTCCTTGCAAAAATTGAGGAGAGTAGGCAATGCGAACATCTTTGGCATCAGTGGGAATCTCATTAGGAAAATGTTTTACTTGGTCATTATCAGACCATAGTTGATTACGAATTTCTTTGTAGCGTGATGTATCAGTTATTATTTTAGGCTCGCTAGTACTGCTAAAAGCTGTTTTCAGAAAAAAGCTTCCTGCGACAATACTAAGACTAGCAAAGGCTAATAGAAATTGCGATCGCTTCATCGATTTGCGTAGGTCTAACTTTCATAGTCATATACCCAACTAATAAACTATATTCGTACTATTGCGGATATATCGTCAGAGATATTAACAGAAACTTTGTGTATGCAGAGGAAATTCGGCATATTTGTAAAATGACTGTAAAGCTGGTCACTGATTACCTAGTTAAAAACCGTAGGTTATTTTCATTGAGCTTTAGTAAGTAAGTTGGCGCAATTAAGGTTAACTGGCTAAGGCTGTCATTTGTCCTTTATCATTGGTCATTAGTAAAGGCTTTGAGCTTATTTACGTTTCGTAACATACTTGACTTTTTTTGTGCCAACGTACTTACTATCGTCGTAGCTAATGAAATGAATTACACAGGCATCTACTTTTTTTCAATTCTTCCTGATGCAGCAATAACTAAGGCGGATATATAAATAGTAGATGCACCTTAATTAAATCACAGCCCTCAGCTTTTAGTTGAGGGCTTTTTTTTTGCTGATATTTTTATCCTTCAACGAAATAATTTTTATCCGAAGTTAAATCTTCCCGGATATGGCAATCAATAAAGCGGATTAATAAGTGGTAGATGCACCCTAATAAATTACAGCCCTCAGCTTTTAGTTGAAGGCTTTTTTCTTGCTAATATTTTTATCCCAAATGAAATCTTCCCGGATATGGCAATCAATAAAGCGGATTAATAAATGGTAGATGCACCCTAATAAATTACAGCCCTCAGCTTTTAGTTGGAGGCTTTTATTATTTAAATATAGATGGCAGTAGGCTGGGAGCTAACCATACTGCATAACCAATAAATGCAAATAGTAAGGTAATCAGGACAGTAATGCCGTAGCTGATGCAAATCAATAAACCGTCAGATTCGATGGTGGCAACAGTTAGAAGTAAAATACCTACAGTGGGAATGGGATTTGTCAACGGAATTGGTAATATTAGTAATATTGTTAACAAAGAGATACAAAACCCATTAATTCTCCAAATTAAAGGATTATGGGCTATTTTTGGGAATCGAGGACGGGCGATTTTCTGTAAAACTTTGGTAAGACGTCCCAAATTTTGCAAAAGTAACTGGGCGAAGGGACGAGGAAATTGGTAATTAGCGATTTTTTTCGGTAGCCAAGGCGATCGCCTCCCTAAAAGCATTTGCGCTGACAACAGTAGACAAGCAGCACCAAAAGGGCCAGTTAATCCCGGTGGCATAGGAAATAAAAAAGGCAAAACTAATAATGTAATTACCAGGCAAAACCCTCGTTCTGAGGTTTCTGCCAGAATGTCACCTAGAGTCAGTGGTTGTTCAGCTAGGCGTTGCAACAGCGACTTTATATCTTGAGAAAATCTCAGATGCATTTGGCGTGAGTTGATGCGAGTTACCGCTTTCTAGTAAACAGAGATGAGGAAGATCGGGGAGGATAACTTCTAACTCTGCCAATTTGAGATTTGGAATTTTGGATTTTGGATGGAAGGAAAATCTCAAATCTCAAATTGAATCATTCCTAACTCCTTTTTTCTGGAGGTACTAAAACAGCTATTGCTTTAGGTATAACCCGAAAATGAGCAGGTGTGTAGGTAGTGATTTCACCATCTGTATTAATAGGGCGTGGTTTGCGAGTATACACCTCTATTTCTTGACCTTGAAGAGAACGTACACTCTGCCAATGTATATGTCGCCCTTGTCGCATTGCGGGTAGTAATAATATAATCTCCCACCAGTGTTCAATCTCTAAGCTATAAAGGTCTAGCCTTTGGTCATCTATTGTGGCATCGTCAGCCACTGCCATACCGCCGCCATAATAACGGCCATTTCCCACAGCAATTTGCACTGTTTTTGCGCGAACCGATTCACCATTGATCACAATCTCCGCAGTAAAAGGTCTAGCTTCCCAAATCACTTGCAATGCAGTGGCGGCATAAGCAAATATTCCCCAACGGCGTTTGACTTCTTTGGTAAGTCGCTGGGTAATTTTTACACTCAATCCCAGACTGGCAACATTGAAAAAGTGCTTGCCGTTCACCCAACCCAAGTCGATGCGGCGTAAATTTCCATAGGCAATAATTTTGCAAGCTTGGCTGAGAGAATTTGGGATTTCCAAAGTTCTCGCTAGGTCATTGGCAGTTCCCAGAGGCAAGATTCCCAAGGGCAACTGAGTATCAACTAAAGCATCTACTGCGGCATTGAGAGTGCCATCTCCTCCGCCAATGATTACTAAGTTAACTTGATGCTGATAGCGAAGTATAACTTCAGCAAGATGTTTGGGGTTTTCTGTAGACTCCTCAATTAAATCAAAGCCGAGTGTCTTGAGATGTTGAATTGCTTCCGACAGACCCTTTTGCCCTTGGCGGGCATGACGATTCACTAACAGCAGTGCGCGGGAACTCATGGATAGTACCTTTTGTAGTTCATATGTTCAATTATCCGCATCTATATGCTCTGCTTTATATTGACTATCAAAAAGTTTTTAGTCTGTGATGAAAGTGATCAACAATCCATTTTATTAATGCTTATTATATGATGATCACTACTAATTTTTATTTTATCTACTTTAGCTATAAGTAGGTCGGCGCAATTAAAGCTAAGTGGCTAAGGCTGTCATTTGTCCTTTGTCATTGGTCATTAGTAAAGATTTTAAGAGGATGTTTGAAAAGTATTTGACTGTATCTTTGCACTTGTTGATCCCCCCTAACCCCTTTTATAAAGGGGGGAACCGGAATTAAAGTTCTCCTTTTTTAAGGGGAATTTAGGGGGATCTAAAACGTTTTGTTACCGACAAGAGGACTTTTGAAACATCTTCTTAGAGTAATCCGATTTGATTACTGAATCACTTCTAGAGAGAGGAAATTCTTAACTAGGGAAAAAGCAATCAAGATGTACTGAGTTTTGTTCATTAATTGGAATTACCTGATGATTTTTTAGACCCAGCGTTGCCACCGAGAATTGCTTGGAACACCTCCTTTAGTAAAAAGAAAAACGTTGCCGCTATCAGTACTAGCATTAAACTAGCAAGGGCAGCAAAAGGAGACGTGATAAACAAGATTAAAAGCGCAAACGTGAAAACTTTTAGTAACGTCTTATCCATATTTTTTAAGATTTTAGGACTTACGCAAAGGCAACGGAAAACGAACCACAGAGGACGCAGAGGACACAGAGTAATCAGAGTTTGAGAGGGTTTTTGCGTAAGTCCTAGATTTAATAATAGGTGTGTTTCTACGAATAAATCAATGAATCAACAATCTGTAACCTGGCGTCTATTAGATTTCACCTGTCCGCGCTTACTTTTGTAGTCAAGGCGCTTTTTTTGGGAACTGCGAGTTGGTTTGGTGGATTTGCGTTTTCTCATTACGACAACTGCGCTTTGAATGAGTTCTTGAAGTCGTCTCAACGCTGACTCCCGATTGTTCTCTTGGCTTCGGTGTTCCTGCGCTTTGATGACGATGATTCCATCTTGGGTGATGCGTCGATCATTCAGATTTAAAAGCTGTTGTTTATAATAATCCGGTAATGATGAAGCCGCAATATCGAAGCGCAAGTGAATCGCAGTGGAAACCTTATTTACATTTTGACCTCCGGCTCCTTGGGAACGAATTGCACTAATTTCAATCTCACTCTGTGGGATAATAACTTTGTTGGAAATTTGTAGCATTACTCACAAGTCAAAAGAGCAACTTTGAAATTGGGGGTAAAAATCCTTTACCCGGTTTGTTCAGGAAAATCTATCACTACGTTTTGGTCTTGATTGTTGTTCAAATTCACCTCTAAAGTCTGTCCTTCTATTGTCACTTGGTCACCCGGTACTAGTCGCCGCCCTCGTCGGGTTTCCAGCATCCCGTTTACTTGGACATCGCCACCTTGAATCATCAGCTTGGCTTGACCTCCAGTAGGCACTATACCCATCAACTTTAAAAATTGATTTAACTTAATTGTGTTATCTCTGATTTTCTTCACAGGAAATAAAGGTAGATGATATTAATTGTATCGTGGCGTTCTGAAGGCAAAGCGTGAATCTGTTGCACTACATAATCAGTTAAGCACAGTATTTCATTAAGTTGTAAGTAGAGCGACGAAAATAAAGCTAACTGGCTAACGCTGTCATTTGTCATTTGTCCTTCGTCATTTGTAAGGGTTTAAGGTGTATTTACGTTTCGTAACATAGTTTGATTTATTCTTGCCGACTTACTTAGCTTGCTTGTCTAGTAGGGGTACGAAGTGGGTTTGTTGGGTTTCGTTCCTCAACCCAACCTACGATTCTCCTTAACCCAAGCGTATTGTGGACTATTTAACTGAAAATTGCTGATTTTACCAATTAGACATCTGGTGAAATTAAATATGGGTTACCCAAAACCCTTGTAGAGACGTAGCAGTGCTTGTAGAGACGTAGCAGTGCTACGTCTCTACATTATGTATGTCTGTTGGTTGTGGCGTAGACCGTCGTAGCGATCGCTATGAAAAAAACTGTAATACCAATTTATTATCTATAATGTTGATCGACAAAATTTCCAGATATGGGTAAAAAACTAGTCTGGAAGGTTCTTTTAGTGTGTTCAGGGGACTGGATCTATGATGAAAGTTGGTTTATTAGTACAGTCCCAGAATAACTCTTTGGGTATCGGAAAAGTTACAGAAATATCTGATGCCAATGTGATCATTGAGTATTTCTGCTCTATAGGGCAACGTCTTGAAAAAACTTTACCTTTAAATTCGCTCTCTCAAGTCAGGCTTGAACCCCAGGCGAGATGCTATATTAAGTCCCAAAGCGAGGATAAATGGATAGTTGGCAGAGTTTTCATCTGGGATGAAGATACAGAAATGTATCAAATTGATTTACCGGATAAGAAAACTGCGATCGCATCTGTTGAAGATATTTACGTTCGCTGTAATTTACCAAACACAGACCCCATCGAAACTCTGGCGATGAAGGGTCACGAAACGCCTTACTTCCACGACAAAAGATTGGCTTTTGTGAAATCCTTAATTAAACAACGCGCTGTCAGTCGGGGGATGACGGGACTAATTTCGGCAAATATTAATCTTTATCCTCACCAAGTTGAAGTAGTCCGGCGGGTACTGGAAGACCCAATTCAACGCTACTTACTAGCAGATGAGGTGGGACTGGGAAAAACCATCGAAGCGGGTGCGATTCTCCGTCAATTCCTCCTTGATGAACCGAAAAAAGGTGCGGTGGTGATAGTTCCGCAATATTTACTCAAACAATGGCAGACTGAGTTAGAAAACAAGTTTTACATCTCCCATTTTCCCAAACGGGTCGCGGTGCTGGCGGTTGAAGATATGCATAAAATCAACCCAAAAGCAAAGATCGGTTGCTTAATTTTAGATGAAGCCCATCACATTGCAGCAATGGCAACCTCTAAGGATGCAACAGTCCGCCAGCGTTTTCAGACTTGCAAAGAAATTGCTCATAGAAGCGATCGCTTACTTTTATTATCTGCCACTCCTGTTCTCAATCATGAGCAAGATTTTCTGGCCATGTTGCACTTGCTAGACCCAACAACCTATAAACTGGGTGATTTAGCAGGTTTTCGTGCCAAAATTGAAAGCCGTCAGGAAATCGGTAAAGTTCTGCTTTCTTTTAAAGAAGATGCAGAACCTCTGGTTCTCAAAAGCAACTTGCAGCAATTGCGAAATCTCTTTGCTGAGGATAAGTACTTACTGAAACTAGCTGATGATTTAGAAAAGTGTTTACAAGCAAATTCTACTGAGCAAGAGCAAATCGTTCAAGGGATTCGCGTCCATGTTAGCGATACCTATCGACTACACCGCCGAATGCTTCGCAACCGTCGCGCTGCGGTGGAAGACGTGATATTTGACCGCAATTTTACGCCGAAAGAAGAGTATGATTTAGACGAGCGATCGCTTAATATTCACGAACTCATCAATCAATGGCGGAGTGTTGCTCCTGGTGAAAAGCAATATCAGCGAATTTTTCTGCTGTTATTCCTCGCTGCTGGTACTTGGTTAGGCATTTTAGAACAGGTAATTACCGCCCGGTTAACTGGTAAGCCTCATGCTAAACTCATCCAAGAGTTTAAAGAAGATGATATTCGCATCTTAACTACAACCCCCAAATTTGTAGGGGAAGAAGAGATTCTGCAATCCTTCCTAAAAATTATTCGTCAACCTCAAGAAGATGGAGAACGCACGGAAAATTTGAAAACAATCCTGCTGAATCAGCTAGGTACTTATTTCAAAATTCCCGCAAACCTTCGGAAGAATCCAAATGAATTCATCACCAGAATACAGCAGAGAATCAAGAGACCAATTACTGGCGATATTCTGCCTAAATTTATTGTATTCACGAGTTTTGTGCAAAGTTGTGCAGAAATTGTCAGGTATTTGTCTGATACCTTTGGTGCAGAGACAGTAGCCAGCCATCAATTTGGCGAATCACCAGACAAGGTTGAAGAAGGCTTAAATAGGTTCAAGAATAACCCAAACTGCTTTATTCTAGTATGCGATCGCTCTGGAGAAGAAGGACGTAATCTCCAGTTTGCCGATTGGTTAATTCATTTTGATCTTCCTTGGTCGCCTAATCAATTAGAGCAAAGAATTGGCAGACTTGACCGCATTGGCAGCAAAATTGGCATCCAATCCTGTGCTTTAATTGGCCCCTATTTGTCAGATAGCTCTCACAATGCTTGGTATAAAGTATTGAAAGATGGGTTTGGTATTTTCCAACAATCAATTGCCAGTCTCCAGTTTTATGTGGATGAGAAACTTGCAGAATTAGAAACAGTTTTATTTCAATCAGGTGCGGCTGGATTGTTAGAAATGATTTCGCCAATTCAAGGGCAAATTGAAGCTGAAATCGCCAAAATTAGCGAACAGAATGCTTTAGATGAAATTGATGCCAATGATGAAATAGCAACCCAGTATTTTCAAGATTTAGATAATTATGATGCTTGCCATCTAGAAATTAAGCAAGCAATTGAAGGCTGGATTTGTGACGCATTAGGATTTAAAGCACTCAATAACCCAGATTCATCAGAGATGCGACGTTATCAACCGACAACGCGCACCTTGGTTCCCATAAATGAGCTAAAAAACCGTTTTGCTGAGAGTTCTTTAGACCAATTTGGTACTTATAATCGCAGAGTAGCAAATCAAAATTCTGGTATTAAACTCTTTCGGATTGGTGAAGGATTCGTAGAATCACTCTTGAACTATATAAACTGGGATGACCGAGGTGAAGCCTTTGCTTTGTGGCGCACTGATGCATCTTGGGATGCTAAACAAGGAAAGGAGTGGTTCGGTTTTCAATGCAATTATGTAGTGGAAGCAAATTTAAGAATTGCCAAACAAGTTTTACTAGATAACAAACTAGATAATTCTCAATTCAAAAACTTGCAGCGACGTGTTGATGCTCTATTTCCGCCAATTATAGAAACTATCTATGTTGATGGTCGCGACGAGCCAATGCGTGCTGTTGAGGATAAAGCACTCTTAAGTATTCTGCAACGTCCATATAAAGATAAAAACAATAATCAAGGACGAGATTACAACCTGGCAAAAGAGCGTTTAGGAATTATTGATGATTTCGTTGACCCTACTAAATGGCAAAATTTTTGCTATGAGGTACGTAACACTTCTTCGGAATTACTCTCCAATCGTCCCGATTTTATTGAGTTATGCCAAAGTTGTGCTAGGGTTGCCCAAAAGAAATTAAGCAATAGAGTAGAGCAATTACGCCTGCGTCTAAATCAGCAAAGTTGGGATCAAACATTAGCTGAAGAATTAAAGATAGAAACTGCTTTAAATGCAGCCATTCTAGAAGGAATTCACCAGCCTCAGATTAGGCTTGATTCTGTAGGTTTTATTGTTGTATCGGGGCGATCGCTTGTGCAGTTGGAGTGATATTATGTGAGGTTAAATAGCCATAATATTCCGTTAAACCCGCCTGCAAATAGGGGTTAGGTGGGTTTTTCTTCTCGTTATGTTCGCGCTTGTGGTTAAATTAGGGTAAACAGTTGACAATTACAGCTAAAACTCGTGAGTTAGTTATAATAAGTAGCCTAATGCCTTTGGTTATTTCTACTCAGTAAAGTAAGGCACATTATGTTGGTCACGCATAAGATATGGAGATTCAGATAGTTCTTTACATTTATTCATTTCCTTCGTATCTGCGGGAACAGCCACGAGTTAAAATTGGCAGAACTTCTGGGAGTATTGATGCTGATCCTAAAGAATTAGCATTGCAGCGCATACGTGGACAGATTAAAACTTCACATCCAGAAGAACCCAAATTGTTGGGTGCAGTCAAAGTTCCGGGTGAGTGGGTAGAAACAACAATTCATTCCCAATTGAAAAATCAGGGATATCATATTTCAGAAGCACCTGGAATCGAGTGGTTTAGGTTTCCCAATCAAAAAAAACTACAGGATTTCTTAGATAGAATTTATCGAGCTGTAATCATTGATGATTTCTCAGAATTGGGTGGGGGACGAAGAGATATTGAAGGAGACTCATTCGATTCTATCGTTTCTGCATTTGGGGTAAGAAAGCTTAGTGGTAGTGAGTTTAGACATGAGATCGAGTTAGTCAAAGTCCTTGATGATGAACTATCTCCGCTTTATCCAGGCTTTCCTCAATGGTTCGATAGAACAATGAGCAGTTCAGATGCTGTTTTTAACGTAGCTTATAGAGATAGACAAGCTATTGGTGTTGCTATTTGGAAGCCAAAAGCGAATAGAATAGCTAAACTATCAACTCTTTTTGTTACTGAGAGTTACCGACGTAGTGGTATCGGAAGAAACTTAATCTTAATCTGTTTTGAGCAATGGAAATCAGAACGAATTAGAAGAGCCTTTGTTACGACAGCTAGAGTCGAACTCGTTAAATTCTTTGAACGTTATGGGTTCTGGGTAGAAGGCATAGGGCGGGAAATATACGAACGTGAGGGTCATCAGCCGGAATGGTTCTTAACGAAACTATTCTTTTATGAATCTGATAAGAGTAGTTTAGATGCGATAAATAAGGCAAAGATTCTATTTCCATCAATAATATCGACTTCTTATAATCCTGCGGGTAGAGAAGAAGTTAAACAAATTCGGTTGAACGATGCAACAGTTCAGCTAAGTGCTTCTAATGGTAGTTTGATTAACCAATTCTCTCTCCATTCTTGGCTCAACTTGACTTATCCAGCAGAGTCAGTCTACACTCCTAAAACAGCTTATGTTATACCAATTCGCCCTCAATTCTTGATTCAGATATTTCAAGCTGGTAAGACAGTTTACTATGGACGATGTAGTTGTAAACAAGATGATATGAGAAGATCATTAATATTGTTCTATGCCAGCCGTCCTATATCTGGTATAGTAGCGATCGCCAGAATTGTTAATCGATACATTGGAACACCCACTAAACTCTATAGTGATTTAGGTATGAAGGGTGTTCTTACCTTAGAAGAGATCGGTAGTGAGGAACAAGAACGGCACGCTGTTGAATTTGATTTCCTAATGCCGCTTAGTCAAGTAGTTCATCTAAATGACTTACTCAGCAATGGTGTTCTCAATGGCCCACCGCAAACAATGCACAGCCTTCGTATAGAACGTTATAAACTAGCTGTTGAACTTGGAGGTTTTTATGCAGGTTAAATACATTAAAGCTCTAAGCATCAAACGAATGTATGCTGAACGGATTATTGATAGGACTAAAAAAATCGAGTTGCGAAAGCGTTCAATTGGGATGGAATTAGGTGATCTAATTCTCTTGTATGAAACGACACCTGATTCTATTATAAGGGGAGGTTTTATTGCTGATAAAACTATATCCTTACCTGTTTGTAAGATGTGGACTAAGTATCACCACATTCTGGGAGTAGACAAAGAGTTTTATGATATGTATTTTGAAAACTGTGAATTTGCATACGGCACTTTTATATATGAAAGCTTTCTTTTTCCTTCAATTTCTCTGAAACAAATACACGAAAGTTGCCCTACTTTTACTCCACCACAAGCCACAATCAACTGGCGTCAGGATTGGTATATTAAGCCTGAATGGATTGATGCACTTAACAAGGGAAGAAATCAGTTAATGCAGGAAGGGAGACTAAGTGAACAGTTGAGTTTATTTGCATTGCAGTAAATAAAGTTGATTAATTTTACTCGAATTTCAGCGCCAAATAAAATGATCGTGTGGTCAAGTATGTATAGTTGACGGGTCAATAAATAGTTGTGTATATTTAGAAGTCATCATGTATGTTGTTTTTTCTAAATAAACAATATGGTAAAACGGAAAATAATTTTCGTTGGTGGAGTGCATGGTGTTGGTAAAACAACGCTTTGTAAAAATATAGAATCAAGATTCAACATCGAACATTTTTCAGCGAGCAATCTGATTACCAGAGAAAAGACGGAGGAACATCTTCGTAACAAACGAGTTGAGAATATTGCCGGAAATCAAGACATCCTAGTAAAAGCGATAAGCAAGTATTTAAAGAATGAAAACACGTATTTAATTGATGGGCATTTTTGTCTCTTAAACAAGGATAATGAAATCACTAAAATTCCATACTCAACATTTGAAGGTATTTGCCCTAGTGCTATTATTGTTTTAGTGGACGAACCTGAAAATATTTATACTCGTTTAAGCTCAAGAGACAGTATTAAACATGATCTAGCTCTGCTGCGATCTTTTCAAGAACAAGAAATTTATAACGCTGAGTACATCAGGGATAAATTAAACATTCCCTATCTAATGTGTAATGCTGCTAAGAGTGAGGACAAAATATATACTTTTATTGAAGGTTTAGTGCCTCAAGCAGTATCGGAATGAGAATTTCCTAAGTCTTAGTATAATGAAACGTTCAAATCGCCTTGCTTGGATGTCCGCGATCGCACTCGCTGCGATCGTTTTACTTAATTTGTTTGTGGCTCCTAATAATACTAAACTTAACACTGGCTCTACCTATAACCGTGCCCCTGATGGTTATGGTGCTTGGTATGCTTTTATGCAACACCAAGGAATTTCTATCAAGCGTTGGCAAAAGCCGTTTAGTGATCTTCAGCCAAAGAACAGTCCAGTCACCTTGTTACAGATAAGCGGCTATCAAAGGCAAACAACACTGTATAGTCAAGAGCGGGAATGGGTAGAAAAAGGGAATACTTTGGTAATTTTGGGTGCGGGGGCGCGGGTTACAGAAGCAGAGTTTAGCACTCTGCAAAAATCTCCTCAAGGTGATATCAAAATTGATACACGTAGACGATATCAAAAAGCTGACTCCAAGGAAATTAATTTAGGCGATCGCTTTGGTGCTGTTGTCTGGCAAAAAAATTACAAACAAGGAAAGGTGATTTTCTCTACCACTCCTTATTTAGCCGCCAACGCCTACCAAGATTATTTAAGTAATTTCAAGTATCTAGCCAGTTTAGTTAGCGAAAAAAATAACACCGTATTTGTGGATGAATACATCCACGGCTACAAAGATGCCGATGTCAGGAAAAAAGAAAGTGAAGGAGATTTATCTAGCTTCTTTGCTAAAACTCCTTTATTTCCAATAATAATACAAGTAGGTATCCTGCTATCAGTGCTAATTTGGGCGCAGAATCGCCGCTTTGGCAAGCCAGTAGCTTTAGAGACACCAGTTGTAGATAACAGCGAGGCATATATCCAAGCGTTAGCGGGAGTCTTACAGAAAGCAGATACCACCGACTTTGTTGTCGAGATGGTAGGTAGACAAGAACAACTACAACTCCAAAAAGCCTTGGGATTAGGGCAAATACCTTTAGAACCTCAAGCCTTGATCAATTTCTGGATACAAAAAACAGGCGCAACTCCAGCAGAACTAGATGCAGTTTTAAAGCTCCAATCTCGCAAACAACCCATCAGTGAACGAGACCTGTTAAGCTGGTTGGGAAAATGGCGAATAATTCGTAATTCGTAATTAAGTTTTTGGAATTAAGTACGTTGGTGCGAAAAAACTCAAATATGTTACGAAACGTAAATAAGCTTAAAACCCTTACAAATGACAAATGACAAATGACAAATGACAGCCTTAGCCAGTTAACTTTAATTGCGCCGACCTACTTATGTATAATCATAATATTTATACATTGGTTATTTATCAATAAAAAATATGAGCGAAACTCATCCTATCTTAATTCGCCTTGGTCAAGGTCTTAATCAAGTAATTGTTGGACAATCTAAGCTAATACAGCAACTTTTAGTAGCATTGCTAGCGGGTGGCCATGTAATTTTAGAAGGAGTACCGGGAACTGGTAAAACTCTCCTAGTAAAAGTGTTAGCGCAGTTAATTCAAGGGGAGTTTCGCCGGATTCAACTAACACCAGATGTCTTACCTTCAGATATTACTGGTACAAATATTTTTGACTTGAATAGCCGGAATTTCACTTTGAAAAAAGGGCCAATATTTACCGAAGTGCTGTTAGCAGACGAAATCAACCGCACTCCCCCCAAAACACAAGCGGCGCTGCTGGAAGCAATGGAAGAGATGCAAGTAACCTTGGATGGTGAAAGTTTACCCTTACCAGATTTATTTTGGGTGATTGCAACTCAAAACCCCTTGGAATTTGAGGGGACTTATCCCTTACCAGAGGCGCAGTTGGACAGATTTTTATTTAAGCTGGTGGTAGATTACCCAGATCAAGCTGCGGAAAAGCAAATGTTGCTGAATCGTCAGGCGGGTTTTGCAGCAAGGCGTTTGGATATTAGCCGTTTGAAACCAATCGCAACAGTAGCCGACATTTTGCAAGCACGACAAGCAGTAAAAGAGGTTAAAGTTTCAGAAGTGATTGTTGATTATTTGTTGGCGTTGGTGAGAACATCGCGTCAATATCCAGATTTAACTTTAGGCGCATCGCCTCGCGCTGCTGGTGCTTGGTTGCAGACATCTCAAGCATTAGCATGGTTAACTGGAAGAGATTTTGTCACACCAGATGATGTTAAAGCAGTTGCATCACCATTGCTACGTCATCGCCTCATTCTGAAACCAGAAGCGATGCTGGATGGGTTACAAATGGATGCGGTGATTGCGTCGGTAATTAATCAAGTAGCAGTTCCCAGGTGATAACAATTCATTGTCACGATCGCAATCTTTTTCTCAACCCCCAAACCACAAAACTAACAATGATTCCCACTATTAAACTGAAACTTAAATGTCAATACAGTTCAGTTAAGGCTAAAAACTAAATCTGGTGTAGGTTGGGTTGAGGAACGAAACCCAACATTATCGAGACTTTGTTGGGTAACGCTTACGCTCAACCCAACCTACTATTCTCTTAACC